>DATBBI010000041.1:0-10351 GCA_036271115.1 Trebonia sp. | reverse complement strand
GTCGCGCACCGCCCACAGCAGCAGGCAGTTGGTCCAGGCCAGGTCGCGGGCGTCGTTGATCGTCCAGTTGCCGAGGAGGTCGGCTACCGCGGCGAGGTGACGGTCGACGGCCAGTTCAGCGGCGGTCTCGAACGACTCCCTGACGGCCTGTTCGGCCCCGTCGAGCAGCTGGTCGACCTTCTGGTAATCGGCGAAATGCGGGTCGGTGTCGGGTGTAGTGGCCAGCGCCTCGCACGCGGCGACCACCGCCAGCGGCAGGTCGTGGTTGATGTGGGCGTTCATTCCGGCCAGCGCGAACTGGATCGGCTCGATGCCCGCCATGTCCCGCCGCTCCGCGAGCGGCAGCCACGCCGACGGCACGGCCGCCAGGTCGCCCAGTGTGCCTGCCGCCGCGAAGTACAGGTTCGCGAACGTGACATCCAGCTGGGCCATGAACACCGGGTCAGCGAAGAAACCCGCGCTGATCTGGCTGTTCACCTGCTGGGTCACAGCCAGGTACATGCGATTGAAGCACGCGACCCCGTCTGTCGCGGGAAGCGCCGCGTCAATTGCCTCCATCCGGGCGATGGCGTCGGCAACCGAGGCCACCGGCGCATCTGGAACGGGCGCAGCGATCGACATGGGAGTCACTATAAGAGAGGCGACGTGCTGAACCCAGAACCGGCGGGCCGGAGACTCGCTCTTATTCCCCCAGTTGAGGAGCGGCGAGCCGCTCGCGCCGGTACTGGCCGGGGGGACGCCCGAACATCCGGCTGAACGCCTTGGAAAATGAGGCTTCGTCGCCGTAGCCGGTCAGGTGCGCGATTTCGCGGACGCTCTTGGTCGTTGTCGCGAGGTAGCCCGCCGCGCGCCTGAGCCGGAGCTCAGTGAGGTACGCCATCGGCGGCTCGCCGACAGCCGCGCGGAACCGGGTGATGAACGACGTCCTGGACATTCCCGCCGAGCTGGCCATGGCGCTAACGCTCCAGTTGCCCTCTGGACGGGCGCGCAGCATTTTGACTATCCGCGCGATGCCGGGATCGGTCACCGTACGCGGCGCGAGGCCATCGGCCGCGACCAGGTAGCTCCGCAGCGCCTGGGTCACGAAGACATCCGACAGCTTGGCGAAGATGGCCGCCGCGCCGGGAGCGGCTGGAGCCTCTTCTTTCAGGAAGGCGAAGAGCGGCTCAAGCCACCGCACCAGGCCGGTGCTCGAGTCCAGGGTCAGCACCGCTGGCAAGAACTCCGCGAGCTCGTCCGGCAACGCCGGATCCAGCTCAAAGCCGCCGCACAGCAGCCTGGTCTGGGCGCCATCCCCGCCATAGGACAGGCGGCCGGTCTCGTCGACCGGATTCTCGGCGACGATCGCGTCCAGCTGACGCACGGGCGAACCAGGCTGGTCGGTGATCACATGACCGTCCCCGTGCGGCAGCACCACCAGATCGCCGGTGCGCAGCGGCACTGGCGCGGCGTCACCGACCGTGAGTGCGGCCGCGCCGTGCAGCAGCACGTGGAACTTGGCGACCGGGGAGTGCTCCACGCTGAACCCCCACGGCGCCGCGAAATCCGACAGACAGTACACCACGCTGCGGACCTTGACCTCACGCAGCACAGTGCTGAGGTCGTCTTCTCCGGGGCCAGCAACCCTGTCCATGGCATTCCTGTCAGCGGCTCGGACCTGTTCGTTCTGACAATCATTATGTCCGGCCAGACATTGCCCGCACCTGGCCCGCCGGCCAGCATGGACCCCGCTGCGCGTCACGCGGCGGTCAATCCCAGATGCCCAGAGGAGTCATCGCGATGCCGAAGTTCCTCGTTACCTACCATGGCGGCGGCGCCCCCGCCCCGGAGCAGGCCCAGGAGGCCATGGCCGCCTTCATGGCCTGGGCCTCATCGGCAGGCGACGCGCTGGTCGATCCCGGCGCGCCCCTCGGCCCGGCCAAGACAGTCACCGCCGAATCCGTCTCCGACGGCCCGGCAGTCGGCCCGGCGAACGGCTATTCGATCCTGCAGGCCCCCGACCTGGACAGTGCTGTGGCGCTGGTCAAGGGCCACCCGTTCGTCAGCCGCGGCGGATCACTGCAAGTCAGCACCGCCACGTTGCCGGGCTGAGCCGACTGGCCGCCGGCCGGAACGCGCCAGTCCTACCGCCGCCGGGCCCTGCATAATGAGAGTCGTTCTGGTTCCCTCAGAGCCCGGACGGCGAGGAGGACGGCGGTGGCGGATACGGTCGTTGACGACCTTGTCGCGGAAGCGGTGCGGCTGGACAGCATCCTCAGCCTGCTGACCGAGGCGCAGTGGCTGGCAAACTCGGCCGCCGACGGCTGGTCCGTCGCCGACGTGGTGCTGCACCTGGCGCAGGGGGACGAAGGCGTGGTGGCCAGCGCGGGCGGGGCGGGGCCCAGGGAAGGCGCCGCCAGGGACGGCACGGTCGACGAATGGGCGGCCCGGATGGTGGACGCTGAGCGCGCCGCGCCCGCGGAGGTCTTCCTCCGGTGGCGGCGGGCCCGCGACGCCGCGGTGGCGGCGCTGCGCGACGCCGATCCGCAGACGCCGCTGCAGTGGGTGGCCGGGGCGGTGAAGCCAGCCACCCTGGCGACGACCCGGCTGGCGGAGTACTGGGCGCACGGACTAAACATCACGGGCCCGTTCGGAATCGACTTCCCCGACATCAGCCGGCTGCGGAACATCGCCTGGCTAGCGCACCGGACGCTGCCATACGCGCTGTCGCTGGCGGGCGAGGCGCCGGCCGCCGTGCGCTGCTCGCTGACGGCACCGGACGGGGCGACCACCTGGACCTTCGGACCGGATGACGCCGAATCGGAGATCAGCGGGCCGGCCGGGGCGTTCTGCCGGGTGGCCGCTCAGCGCCTTGACCCCGCGGCGTCGGGCCTGCGGGCCACCGGTCCGCACGGGGCCGCCGCGCTGCGCGTCGTGCGGACCTACGCGTAGCAGGAGCTCACCTGAGCAGCTTCTGCACGTCGCGGAACCGGGGGTTGCGCGAGTCGCGGAGCCATTCGAAGAGCACCATCTCCGAGGTCACGATGTCGACGCCGTGCTGCCGGGCGCGCGCGATCCCTGCCGCCGCGTCAGCCGGGTCGCGCGAGCTGGCCGCGTCGGCGGCCACGGCCACGCGGTACCCGGAATCGGCCAGGTCGAGCGCGGTCTGCAGCACGCAGACGTGCGCCTCGCATCCCGCGATGACGACCTCCCTCGTCCCGGCGGGCAGCAGCGCGGCGAACCCGGGATCCCCCGCCGCGGAGAACGTAGTCTTCGCCAGCGTCTCCTGCGGGTAGGCCGCCAGCGCCGCGACGGTCGGGCCCAGGCCCGCCGGATACTGCTCGGTGGCGCGCACCGGCACGCCGAGCAGCTGCGCCGCCTCGGCCAGCCGCACGGACCTGGCGACCATCGTGTCCCCGTCGGCGATGACGGGCACGAGCTTCTGCTGCAGGTCGATGAGGAGCAGCACCGCGTTGTCGGTGGTAAGAGTCACCCCTCGACGCTACGCTTCGGTGCGCCACCGGTCGAGGCAGGCGCGTCGCCGCGCTTCTTGCTGTTATCAGGAGTAGGACCCTGGGTGTGTTATTTCGGGGCCATATGCCCCGGAACTACACAGCTAGCGGCGGTAACGCGCGCGGCAGGTACGAGAGCGGCCAGAGTGACCGATGGGGGCGAATCGGTGCGATCCGCTAGACGATCGGGGACTGATGGCCGGCCCAGTACGCGTCCCGCAGCATGCGCTTGTAGAGCTTGCCCGTCTCGGACCGGGGAAGCTCCGCCACGAAGTCGACCGTCCGCGGGCACTTGAAGTGGGCGAGCCTGTCCCTGCAGTAGGCGATCAGCTCCTGGGCGAGGGCGGGACTTGCGGCGGCCGGGTCGGCAAGCTGCACCACCGCCTTGACCTCCTCGCCGAGATCCTCGTTCGGCACGCCGATGACCGCCACGTCCAGGACCGCGGGATGAGCCGCCAGGACGTTCTCTGTCTCCTGCGGATAGATGTTGACCCCGCCGGAGATGATCATGTAGCTCTGCCGGTCGGTCAGGTACAGGAACCCGTCCGCGTCGACGTGGCCAATGTCCCCCACCGTGCTGGCCGCGCCGTCGCCGGACCGGCTCTCGGCGGTCTTCGCCGGATCATGGAAGTACTCGAACGCGGGCGCGCCGCGGAACCAGACGGTCCCGTCCGTCCCGGCCGGGCACTGGTTGCCCTCGGGGTCAAGGATGAGCAGCTCCCCCAGGACGGCACGGCCGACCGTGCCGGGATGTGCGAGCCATTCGGCGCTGGTGCAGAACGTGAAGCCGTTGGCCTCCGTGGCCCCGTAGTACTCGGTGATGATCGGGCCGAGCCAGTCGATCATCGCCCGCTTGACATGGACGGGACACGGTGCGGCCGCGTGGACGATGCACTCGAGCGACGAGGTGTCGTACCGTGCCCGCACGTCACGCGGGAGGCGTACCAGCCGGTTGAACATCACCGGCACCATCTGGCAGTGCGTCACCTGGTAACGCTCGACAAGAGCCAGCCACTGCTCGGCGTCGAAATGCTCCATCACGACGGTCGTGCACCCCATGCGCAGCGACGCCGCCACGCTCGCGCCGGGCGCCGAGTGGTACAGCGGTGCCGGGTTGAGGTAGGTCATGCCCGCGCGGAACCCGAACAATCCCTGCACGAACGCCATCACCGGCAACGGCTGGTCGGGACCGCCCTCCGGCAGCGCGCGCAGCACGCCCTTGGGATGGCCGGTCGTGCCCGACGAGTACAGCATGGCCGCGCCGAGCGCCTCGTCGGGAACCGGGCTGTCGGGGTACCCGGCGACCACCGCGTCGTAGGGTTCCCAGCCGGCGGGCAGCGGGCCGGGGCCGGTCATCAGCATGCGGTCGAGCCCCGGGCACTTCGCGGCCGCGGCCTCCGCCACCTCTCGCCTGGCGGCCGAGCTGAACAGCACCTTCGCCTGCGAGTTGGCCACCACGTAGGCCACCTCGTCGACGCCGAGGTAGGTGTTGATCGCGGAGTAGTACAGCCCGGTCCGTTCGGCCGCGCCCGCGATCTCGAGCAGCTGCGGGCTGTTCTCCATGAAGAACGCGATGTGGTCTCCCCGCCGCAGTCCGGCATCACGCAGCAGGTGCGCTATCTGGTTGCTGCGCGCCTCGAACTCGCCGAAGGTGACGGTGTCGCCCGTCGGTGCCATGATGATGGCCGGCTTGTCAGGGTCATCCATGGCCTGCTGGCGCGCGAACACGCTCCTTACAATAGATCGCTGGCGTGATCGGCGGCGGTGCCGGAACGGAGTCGTGATGTGGGAAGCAACCGTGCGGGTGACCCGCGAGCGGGAGGTTGACGCCGATCCCGAGCGCGTATGGGCCCTCGCGGCGTCGCCCGCGGCGCTGGCGGCCATGCCCGGCCACCGGTTCGCGTTCGCGGTCCCCGCGACGGTTCCCGGAACGGACCGGCTGTGCTGCATGATCGTCTCCGGCAAGCACGACGTGCACTGCGCCGTGGTGGACGTCCGAGAGGAAGTTCCCGGCCAGCTGGTCCGCTGGCAGGTACGGTCGGCGCCCAGCCGGAAGGAGACGCTCACGCTGTCGGTGCGGCCCCGTGCGGGCGGCTGCACGCTGAGCGCGGCGGTCAGCGAGGTCGTTCCGAGGATCGACAAGGGCAGCTACCAGAAGTACTGGCACCGCACCATCACGGACTGGGCGGATCGCCTCCAGACGATTGCCGAGGGCCGGATGCCCTGGCCGCCGGACACCATGTCCGCGGAGATGCGGGACGTGTGCGCCGGCTTCGAGCTGCCGAAGAAGACCGGGCAAGCCTCCGCCAGCGCGGTGATCAGCGCCGAGCCAGGCGCCGTCTGGCAGACGGTGTGGGCGCCGGATTCCAGCCGCCTCATCGACCCGGAGACGGTCGTCTGGGCGGGGACCGTGCCGGGCACGCCGCAGCGGTCGGTCGGGGAATTGCAGTACACCGTGCACCGCCACGATGATGACCGGTTCACCGCGGTCGTCGACGTGGTCAAGGAACTGGCCGAAGGGCGGCACGCGGTCACGCAGCGCATCGGGCATCCGGACACCGAGAGGCTGCTCGCCCTCACGCCGGTTTCTGAAGGAACCCGGCTGGAGCTGACGGCCCGCTGGCCCGCGCCGACGGTCAGGAAGACACACGCGGAGCAAACGGCCGACACCGTGGCGACGCACCTGCGGGAGACGGCGGAAGCCTATAAGGAGCACATCGAGAAAGCGGCCGGCACGCCTTCGTGAGCCGCGCATGAACGGCCGGCTGGAGGGGGGAAACGACGATGATTCCGCTCACGGTGCGGGAGGCTCCGCAGGGGGCCACATGGGGCGTCGACGTGCTGCAACTGCCGGGCCTCGACGTCTTGCGGGCGGCCCTGGAACGGCGGCTGCCCGACCCGCCTGTCACGAAGCTGACGGGCTTGCGGCTGTCCGAGGTCGGCCTCGCGGCGGCGAGCACCTGGATGCCGGCCACTGGCTGGTGGCAAACGGCCGCGGGGGTTTTCCTGGCCGGAACAACCGCCTTCGTGGCGGATATGGCACTCGGCTCTTCAGTCCTTAGCAGCGCACCGGCCGGAGTCGGGGTGACGACCTCGGAGCTGTCGGTGAGCTTCCTGCGCGCCGCGACGATCAGGAGCCAGACGATCACCGGACGCGGGCGGCTGATTCACGCGACCCGCTCACTGGGGCTGGCGGAAGCGTCGCTGACCGATGCCCGCGGCCGGCTCCTCGCCCATGCTTCGTCGCGGTGCGTGCTGTCCCGCACTGATCCCGAGATTCTCGCCGCCCGGCGGCTGCCCGAAGCGCGCGCGTCAGACCTGGCCGAGCCATATCTCCGCGAGGTGGAGGGCGACGTCTACGGTCAGGAATACTGGGACGCGACCGCGGGGCTGACCGTGATGCGGCAGCTTGCGGATGGCGAGACCCATCCGCCCTGCTTCCAGTTCCTGGGCGTACGCCCCGTGCAGGCATCCGAGGGGTCGATGACCATGGCCATGGCCGCCTCGGCGTGGCTGTGCGATGGGTTCGGGGTTGTGTACGCCGGCGCGATCGCGTTTCTCGCCGACGCGGCGATCACGCTAGCCACGGGGACGACGGTTCCGCCGGGGACGGCGTTCAGCACCATCGACCTGAAGCTCTATCTGCTCCGGACGGTGCTGCCGATCGACGGTGAGCTGATGGCCCGCGCCACAGTTGCCCACCGCGGCCGGACGATCGCGATCGCCAACTGCCAGATCACCGCTCCCGATGGAGCCGTGATCGCGCAAGCGGCCGGGTCGGTGCTGATCCTGCCGGGGCGGCACTGGGAGCGCCCGGTCCAGGTCGCCGACGAGATCACCGCCGAATCGAGCCGGGTTCTGACGACCGTCCTCTTCACCGACATCGTCGGCTCGACCCGGCGAGCAGCCGAGCTTGGCGACGACCGCTGGGGCCAGGTCCTGGCCGAACACCACGCGATCGTCCGCGAGCAGATCCGCCGCTTCCGAGGCCGTGAGGTGGACACGGCCGGTGATGGCTTCCTCATCGCCTTCGACGGCGCGGCCCGCGCCGTTTGGTGCGCGATGGCCGTCCGCGACCACCTGCGCCACATCGGCCTGGAGGTCCGATCGGGAATTCACGCGGGCGAGTGCGACGAAAGCGGCGGCAAGCTGGTCGGCATCGCGGTGCATATCGGGTCACGATTGCTGGGGCTCGCCGAGCCCGGCGAGGTCCTGGTCTCCAGCACGGTGAAGGATCTCGTCGCCGGGTCGGGGATCGAATTCGACGACCGCGGCGAGCACACGCTCAGGGACATCGCGGGCGCGTGGCACCTGTACGCACCGCGTGCATCCTGACAGATTCAGTACTTGTTCGCGATGAAGAGGTCCTGAGCGGGGAACCTGGTGAGGATCTCGGTGCCGTAGTCGGTGACGACGACCTCTTCCTCGATGCGGGCGGCGGAGATGCCGTCACTCGCCGGGCAGTACGTCTCCATCGCGAAGACCATGCCGGCCTTCAGCTCGAGCGGGTGCTCCAGCGAGTTCAGCCGGGAGATGATCGGGCGCTCATGCAGGCCCAGGCCGAGGCCGTGCGCGAACTGCAGGCCGAACGCCGCCATCTCGCTCTCGAACCCGAAATCCTCGGCGCGCGGCAGCGTCAAGGCCACGACGTCGGACGACACGCCCGGCTTGATCGCGGCGATCGCCGCGTCCATCCACTCCCTGGCCTGCTTGTACGCGTCCGCCTGCGCGGCGGTCGCGGAGCCCACGCCGAGGGTGCGGTAGTAGCAGGTGCGGTAGCCGTTGAACGAGTGGATGATGTCGAAGAAGACCTGGTCGCCGGGGCGGATGATCCGGTCGGTGAAGTTGTGCGGGTGCGGGTTGCAGCGCTCGCCGGAGATCGAGTTGACCGCCTCCACCTGGTCGCTGCCGAGCTCGTACAGCCGCTTGTTGGCGAGCGCGACGATCTCGTTCTCCCTGATGCCCGGCTTCAGGACGTCGACGATGTCCTGGTAGACCCCGTCGACCATCGCCGCGGCCTGGTTGAGCAGCATGATCTCGTCGGGCGACTTGATGACCCGGGCGTCGAGCATGGCCTGCTGGGCGTCCTGCACAGCGATGCCCTGCCGCGACAGCTCGAACAGGAATGGCGGCTCGACGATGTCGACGCCGAGCGGCGCGCCGTCCACGCCAGCCGCGCGCAGCTCAGCGACGATCTCCGTCACGGCGTCCCGCATCAGGCCCGCGTCGGGCGCGACGGCGCCGCGGAACCCGAGAAAGCCCGGCCGCCAGTTCTCGTCGGGCAGCCACCGCGAGTACAGCTTGTGGTGCCGCACCGCCGAGCCGAAATCCCACAGGATCGGGTCCCGGTCCCTGAATAGCAGCGCGTAGCGGATCATCTTGTCGCCGAGCGCGCCGCCGATCCAGGTCTGCGTCGTGTAGCGGATGTTGTAAAAGTCGAAGAGCAGGAAGGCGCCGCACTCGGTCGTCCGCAGCGCCTCTTGCGCCCGCGCGAACCGGTACGACCGGAGCCGGCCGAAGTCGACACGCTCCTCGTAGTCCACTCCCATGTGCCCGGGGGCGCCGATGGGGCGCACTCCCGCTGGACGCTGCGACATGACGGCTCAGGCCTCCTCTGCTGCGAGCCCGTCGTCGACCTCGACGTTCTCCGCCTCGAGCGCGTAGCCGGAACGGCGGGCCTGCTCAAGGATGAGCGTAGCGAAGTCATCGCTGGTGTAGCCGGCCCCGACGGCCTGCGCAATGAGCATGTCGGCCGCGGCCGCCAGCGGCATCGGCACGCCGAGTTCCCGGCCCGCGGCCAGGCCCAGCTGGAGGTCCTTGCGGAGCAGCACGGTGGTGAACGACGGATGGAAGTCGAGGTTGACCAGCGCGGGCGACTTGTACCTGGAGAACTCCGAGCCGAGCACCGAGTCGTTGAGGAATCCCAGGAACGCGGCGCGGCTCACGCCGCCTCGCTCAGCCAGCACGGTGATCTCGGACAGCGCCTGAATGACGACGCCGAGGAAGACGTTGTGCGCGATCTTGACCAGGCGGGCGGTCTCGCCCTCACCGCAGTAGGTGACGCCGCGGCCGAACGTCGCCAGCAACGGCGCGACGGCGTCGAACGCGTCGCGCGGGCCTGAGACCGCGACGGTCAGCTTGCCCGCCGCGATGACCTTGGGATTGCCGCTCACGGGGGCGGCCAGGAACGCGGCGCCAGCGCCCGCGGCGACGGCACGGGCCTCGGCCGAGACCTGCGGGGAGACGGTAGAGGAGTCGACGATGATGTCTGGCGCCCGGGCGCCGGTCAGCAGCCCGCCGTCGCCAGTGAGGACGGCTTCGAGGTCGCCGTCGGCGGCGACCATGATGAAGACGACGTCACGGTCGGCGAGGTCAACGGGACGGTCGACGATCTTCGCGCCGCTGACGGCGAGCGGCTCGGCCTTAGCCTTGGTCCGGTTGTACACGGCAACGTCATTGCCCGCCCGCAGCAGGCGCAACGCCAGCTGGTAACCCATCCGCCCGGTGCCGATCCACCCCACCGTGGGCGCCCCGTTCCCCAATGCGTCCTCCTCCGAGACAACTTAGGTTGCAATCGATTGCAACTCTGCTGGCACGGCGGGCTCTTGTCAAGTCGCAGTGAGATTAGGGCGCGAAGATCTCCGGATGCTTTGCCAGCTCGAGCCGGGTGCGGCGGATGTGCGTGACGAGCACCCGCTCGGCGTCGTCCGCGTCCTGCCGGCGCACGCAGTCGAGGAGCAGCCGGTGTTCCAGGTGCGTGACGCCGAGCCCGCCGCCGTCGGCCGCCGCTCCGGCCGTGCTGTTGCCGGCACCGCCGCGCGCCGCCCGCTGCGTGAACTCGCGCCGGTAGTGCTGTGTCG
>DATBBI010000040.1:0-2500 GCA_036271115.1 Trebonia sp. | reverse complement strand
GCGTTCCTCACCGCTCAGTACTTCCAGCTCGGCCTGGGATATTCGCCGCTGGCGACCGGCCTGCGGCTGCTGCCGTGGACGGCGACGCCGATGGTGGTCGCTCCGCTGGCGGGCGCGCTGGCCGACCGGATCGGCACCCGGCCGCTGCTCGTCACGGGACTGGCGCTGCAAGCCGGCGGGCTGGCTTGGGTGGCGTCCCAGGCGGCTGCCGGATCCTCGGGCTACGGGCGCTTCGTGGCACCGCTGATCATCGCCGGCGTCGGAGTCTCGATGGCCATCCCGACCGCGCCGACCGCCGTGCTCGGCGCTGTCGCGCCCGCCGATGTCGGCCGCGCGTCCGGGGTGAGCAACACGATGCAGCGGTTCGGCGCGGCGTTCGGGATCGCGCTGGTGACCGCCGTGTTCGCCGCCAACGGGCATTTCGGGTCTGTCGCCTCGTTCACCGCCGGCTACCGGCCGGCGATGTTCGTGTCGGCCGGGATCTCGCTGCTCGGCGCGGCCGCCGCTGTCGCGATCGGGCGCCGGGCCGCGGCTGTAGCGACACCACATCCGCAAGGGCTGGAGGATGTGCGCGCCACCGAGACGCATCAAGTAGCCGCGTCGTAAAGTTCGTGGCATGACGACGATTCCAGACTCGCACCGCGACCTGCTCAACGCGCAGGTCGCGGTGCTCGGCACGATCGGGGCCAGCGGCCGGCCGCAGCTATCCGGCGTATGGTTCCTCACCGAGGACGACACGGTCAAGTTCTCGCTGAACACCGCCCGGCAGAAGGTGAAGAACCTGCAGGCCGACCCGAAGGTCAGCGTGCTCATCTTCGACGAGCAGTCGCCCTACCGGTACCTGGAGCTGCGGGGTGACGCCGAGGTCACGCCGGACCCCGACTACACCTTCGCCGACAAGCTCGGCGCGAAGTACAACGCCGACCTGCGGGAGCGTGACCAGCCCGGCGACACCCGCGTGGTGATCAGCGTCCACCCAACCCGGGTCGTCGTCTGGCCGCCCGCCGGCTAGCTCCCGCCTTCAACGTGGTCGATGTGACACCGACGACCTTCTTTGGTGGACGATGTCACATCGACCACCAAAGAAGCGTGGGGGTTGGCGAGTGGCGGGGTTGGCGGTTGGCCGGCGGCGGGGCTAGCGGGTGGCGGGGCCCGCGCTAGTAGCGCGGGGCGGCGCTGCTCTTGAAGTACTCCGTTGACGAGCGCTGCCAGAGGAAGATGATCGCGCCGAGGCCGATCAGCCAGATCACGATCGCGTAGATCCGCGAGGCGCCGCCACTGGCGACCGCGGCCGCGCCGGCCAGCACGTTGATCGTCTGGATGGCGAACAGCACAGTGGACACGATCCGCGCCCAGTTCTTGCCCGCCTTACAGCTCTGCGCCATCCACAGCCACAGCGCGGCGCCGATCAGGCCGCTGGCGATGAGGATGCCGATCGCCACGTGCTCGGCGTTGTTCACCTGCGTCGCCGTCAGGCTCGAGTTCCTCGAGATGATCTGGCTCTTGATCGAGCTCAGCGTCGTCAGGGCGATAACGATGCCGATCAGGCTCGCCACCGCGCCCGCGTACATGAGCTGCACGGCCCTGGTTATCGACTGCGGGACGGGCGGGCGTTCGGCGGGCTCGGGCAGCTGGGTTCCGCCCGGGTAAGGCTGGTACGACATGGCGGCCCCTTAAGCCGGCGTTATGGGAAGACCGGAAGCGAGACTACTACCCGCGCGAGCCGCTGTCAGGGCGGGGACGTAGCGGCGCGACGACCGGGCGGCCGTCGGCCCCCTCAACCACGCTAACGCGGGCCGCATAGACGGTTCCGATCAGGGCGGCGGTGAGCACCGCGGCCGCCGGGCCGGCCGCCGCGACCTGGCCCTCGTGCAGCAGCACCAGCTCGTCGGGGTACTGCCCGGCAGCCGTCAGGTCGTGCAGCGTGGACAGCACCGTCAGCCCGCCGTCCCTGCGCAGGCCGTCGACGAGCTCGAGCACCTGCTGCTGGTGGCCGACGTCCAGCATGGAGGTGGGCTCGTCGAGCAGCAGCACGCTCGCCTCGGTGGCCAGCGCTCGCGCGAGCACCACCCGCTGCCGCTCTCCGCCGGACAGCCGGGCCAGCCGCCTGGCCGCGAACCGCGCGGCGTCCAGCCGGTCAAGCGCGGCCGCCGCCACGTTCCTGTCGTGCCGTCCCGGTGAGCCGAGGTAGCCCAGGTGCGGCGTGCGGCCGAGCAGCACGTACTCCGCGACGGTCATGTCCGGCGGGAGCACCGGCTCCTGGGGGACGTAGGCGATGAGCCTGGCCCGTTCCCGCGCCCGCAGCGACCTGACGTCGGCGCCGTCGAGCAGCACCGCCCCCTGGTACGGCACCAGCCCGGCGGCGGCGCGGATGAGGGTGGATTTCCCCGCACCGTTCGGGCCGATCAGCGACAGCCACCCGCCGGCCGCCGCGGCGCAGCTGACCCCCCGCACCACCGGATTGCCGTCCAGGGTGACGGTCAGCTCCCGCACCGAAAGC
>DATBBI010000039.1:0-12978 GCA_036271115.1 Trebonia sp. | reverse complement strand
AAGTCGCTGTCCCCGGACGCGGCGATCGCCGCGATGTCGAACGGGCTCGACTTCTCCGGCGCCATCTACAGCCTGGACACCGGGAACAACGTGTTCGTCTCGCCGTTCGCGGCCGACGGCGGCTTCGGGATCCCCGAGTTCACCGGGTTCCCCGACGTGGTGCTGGTGCCTGACCCGTCGACGTTCCGGATCCTGCCGTGGGCGGACCGGACCGGGTGGATGCTGTGCGACGCGTACTTCGCCAACGGGCAGCCGGTGCCGCTCGACGGCCGCGGCCTGCTGCGCCGGCAGCTGGCCGCGCTCGCTGAGGCCGGATACGACTTCGTGGCAGGGCTCGAGGTCGAGTTCTACATCGTGAAGCTGGACACCACGGTGCCGCTGACCCCGGAGAACGCCGGGTTCACTCCCCCGCCGCCACCGGTCTCGGTGTTCGAGCGCGGGTACCAGTACCTGTCAGAAGTGCGGCTCGACTCGATGACACCGATGCTCGAGGCAGTGCGGGACGCGCTGGCGCCGCTTCGGCTGCTGCCGCGCTCCATGGAGGACGAGTGGGGCCCGGGACAGCTCGAGTTCTCGTTCCCGCCGATGCGCGGGCTCGCCGCGGCGGACAACGCGATCCTGTTCAGGTCCGCGGTCAAGCAGGTCTGCCAGCGGCACGGCCTGCTGGCCACGTTCATGTGTCGGCCAGGGCTGCCGAACTTCTTCTCCTCGGGTTGGCACCTGCACCAGTCGCTCGCCTTCCGCCCGTCGGGCGGGAACGCGTTCGCGTCAGAGGACGGGCCGCTGTCGGAAGCCGGGCTGTCCTACGTCGCCGGGCTGCTCGAGCACGCGCTGCCGTCGCTGGTGTTCGCCGCGCCGACGGTGAACGGGTACAAGAGGTACCGGCCGTACTCGTTCGCTCCGGACCGGGTGTGCTGGGCCGTGGAGAACCGGGGAGCGCTCGTCAGGGTGCAGGGCTCGGCCGGCGACACGAGCTCCCACGTGGAGATGCGCTCGGGGGAGCCGGCGGCGAACCCGTACCTGTACATGGCGGCCAACATCGCCGCGGGCCTGGACGGGATGAAGCGGTCCCTGACGCCGCCACCGGCCGTCGAAGCCGACCCGTACTCGGCGGAAGGCGCGGTCATGCTGCCGACCTCGCTCGCGGCGGCGGTGAAGGCCCTCGACGATGACGGGTTCTACCGCGCCGCGTTCGGCGACACGCTGATCGACTACCTGCTGCTGATGAAGCGCGCCGAGATCGCGCGGTACGAGGCGGCGCTGTCGGCCGCGGGGCTGACCGACTCGCCGGACGAGGTCAGCGACTGGGAGATGCGCGAGTACTTCGAGTTCTTCTGATACTGCGGCCGATACCGCGGCGCCGCCAGGGTCAGGGTCAGAAGCCGAACGATGAGCCGTCTATGGACTCGCTGGCCGGCGGCGCGGTCACCGTAACCGGGTTCCCGACCGTAAAGGTGACCTTCCCGCTGTTCCCGGCCGTCGTGTTGACCAACTCCACGATCTGCAGGCTGCTGGTATCGGTCACGTACAGCGTGCCGCCCTTGGCCTTGTCCGTGAGCGGCACCACCTGCTGGCCGCCCAGCGTGGTGACCTTGCCCTTGACGACGTCCGTCGGCACGGAGAGCTGAGAGGTCAGCGTGTTCACGTCGCAGAGCTGGGTCAGCGATGCCACGTTGGCGTTGGTTGTGAAGCCCTTCAGGTACCGCCCGCTGAAGAGCGCGATCGCCTGCGATGCGTCGTTGCCCGCGTACGCCCGCCAGAACGCGTCGTCCGGCTTCACCCAGGCGGTCGTGCCGATCACCACACGGGTGAAACTGCCCTTGCCCGCCTGGGCTATCGTGCCCTCGCAGCCTGTTCGCCGCTTGTAGTCGAGGTGAAGGGTGTAGTCGCCGCCCGGCTCGGTCACTTTCCCCGACAAGCCGAAGGTAGGCGCGGCCTTCAGGTTGCTGACCGCCTTGCTCACCACTTGTTTCGCGGACATATCAGCCAGCGGATCTCCGCCACTCCCCCCGCAGGCGGCACGGCCAGGCCCGTCACGCATGCCACCGCCGTCGCGGCGGCCCCACGCTTGTGCTGCTGAACTACCATGTCGCCTCGCTCACGGCCGGGCGCGGTCTCGCGTCATCCTGCCGATAGCGTACGCGTTGCCCTTCGGCATCCAGAACGAAACGGAGTGACTCACCTGCTGCCATCGCATCGTGGGCCGGCCTGTCCGCCGCGGGCCTGACCGACTCGCCGGAGGAGGGCAGCGACTGGGGAGATGCGGGAGTACTTCGAGTTCTTCTGATGCGCGTCCCGGCGGCGCGGCCGTCAGCCGAGGCGGACCGGGAGGATCACCGCCGACGGGTGCGCCGGGTCGTGGTAGACGGACTGATCGGCCGGCAGCAGGCGGGTGGCCGTGGCGAGCGGCTCGCCGCTGCCTGGGTTGCGCGCGTAGCGCGGGAAGGCGCCGCTGGAGACCTGGACCCTGATCCGGTGGCCGCGCTTGAAGCAGTAGGCGGTCGGCCACAGCCGGACCGTCACCCTCGTGACCTTGTCCGCGCCGGCCAGGCTGGTCAGGCCGTCGCAGACGTTCCACGACCGGTCGCGCGGGTCGACGTCGCAGAGCCGGACGAATACGTCGGCGTGGGCCAGGTTCGAGGAGAACCAGATCTCGGCGCTGACCTCGCCGACCACCTCGGTGTCCGCCTCGAGCGGCGCGGTGGTGTAGGTGAGCACGTCCGGCCGGGCCTCGAGCGCGGTGTTGTCCAGGCGGCCGCTGTCCCTGACCATGCGCACGCCGCCGACGGCCGGCGTCGGGTCCGCCGGGTCGTAGCGGTACCGGTCCGGCGTCAACTCTGCGGGGGCGCCCGGGCCGCCTGCGGCGTCCGCGGCGCCAGGGTCAGCCACGGACAGCGTGCCGCCCGCTCCTAGGTGCAGGCGGGTCGGCGAGTACCCGGGCGGCGGCCAGGACACGAAGTCGCGCCACTCGCCGGCACCCATCACGTAGAGCCGCACCGGCGGCCGCGGCGGCGGCTCGGCGCCGCGGGCGTACGCAAGCCCGAACTCCACGGCCTCCCTGATCGGGGTGCCGTCCATCGACAGGTGCGTCCACGGCCCGACGGTCAGCCGGGCCGGCCGGCCCAGGGACTGCAGCACCTGGAAGTCGCGGAGCTGGCCAGGCAGGAAGATGTCGTACCAGCCGCCGATCGAGCTGACAGGCACGGTGACCTGCGCGACGCGGTCCCTGTGGTCCAGCGGCGCCCAGTACGGATCGTCCGCGTCGTGCGCGAGGATGTTCTGCACGTACTCCACGCGGTGCCCGGCGGCGGCCACGTCGGCGCGGCCGAGCGGGACCGTGCGCAGCGCCCGCAGGTTCTTCCTTGCGGCGGTCATCTGCCGCAGCAGCGCGCCTCGATGCTCCTGCGCGTCGACCATGATCCCCCAGCCGAACGGCGTCTCGAGGGAGAACCCGTCAGGCCGGAAGAACTCCAGGGTGAGGCCCGCGTCGGTCACGTTCGGGATCATCGCTTTGACCTCAGGCGGCAGCTGGTCGGCCACCGCCCACTGGACGAAGCCGAGGTAGCTCGGCCCGGTGAGCACGATCGCGTCGCCGAACCACGGCTGCTTCCTGACCCATTCCAGGGTGGCCAGCCCGTCGTCCCGCTCGTCCCGCATAGGCCGGAACGTCCCGCCCGACCCGAACGTCCCGCGTACCGACTGCATCAGCACCTGGAAGCCGCGCTCGGCCAGCGGCCTGGCCATGGCGGAGCCGAACATCCGGCCGCGCCCGTAGGGGGTGCGCAGCAGCGCCACGGGGAGCCCGTCGCCGCCGGCCCGCGGCGCCCACCGGTCGGCGAGCAGCACCACCCCGTCGGGCATCGGCACGCGCAGGCCACGCTGGACGACTACGTCACGCGTCAGCGGGTCGTCGAGGTGCAGGACGCGCTGGATGAATTCACTGCCCAGGTTCACTCAGTTAGCGTACGTGCGCGGCCGCGCACGCGTAATCCCGCGAAACGGCGGAAAAGAACGCTCCATGCGACGCCCCCTCGACGGCATCACCGTGGTCACGCTCGAGCAGGCGGTGGCCGCGCCGTTCGCCACCCGGCAGCTCGCCGACCTGGGCGCACGGGTGATCAAGGTCGAGCGGCCGCCCTCCGGCGACTTCGCGCGCGGCTACGACCGCACCGTGCACGGCCAGTCCAGCTACTTCGTCTGGCTGAACCGGGGCAAGGAGAGCGTGGTCCTCGACGTCAAGGACGCCGCCGACCGGGCGGTGCTTGATGCGATGATCGGCCGCGCCGACGTGTTCGTGCAGAACCTGATCCCCGGCGCGGCCGAGCGGCTGGGGCTGGACGCGGCCACCGTCCGTGCGGCGCTGCCGCGGCTGATCCACTGCTCGATTTCCGGCTACGGCGACGGCGGCCCCTACGGCGCGAAAAAGGCCTACGACCTGCTGGTGCAGTGCGAGACCGGGCTGGTCATGTCGACCGGCACCCCGGAGACGCCGTCCAAGACCGGCTTCTCCGTCGCCGACCTCTCGACCGGGATGTACGCCTACAGCGGCATCCTGGCCGCGCTGTACGACAGGGAGCGGACCGGCGCGGGCGCGACGCTGCGCGTCGCTATGCTCGACGCGCTCGGCGAGCTGATGATGCAGCCCGCCTACTTCTCCAGGTACGGCGGCGAGCCGCCGCGGAGAACCGGAGCACGGCATCCGTCGATCTCGCCGTACGGCCCGTTCCGCGTCGCCGACGGTGCTGTCTTTTTGGGTATCCAGAACGAGCGCGAGTGGCTCGCCTTCTGCCGCCTCATCGTGCGGCGGCCCGACCTCGCGGCGGACCCTCGCTTCGCGAGCAACACCGGCCGGGTCGCGCACCACGACGAGCTGACCGCCGTGATCGAGGAGTCGTTCGCGGGCCGCACCGCCGGCGAAGTCAGCGACGCGCTCGAGGCGGCGGGGATCGCCAGCGCCCGGCTGCGCACCCCCGAGGAGCTGACCCGCCATCCGCAGTTGCGCGCCCGCGACCGCTGGCGGACCGTGAGCACGCCGGGCGGCGAGATCGACGCGCTGCTGCCGCCCGTCGAGGTGGCCGGCCAGGACCCCGTGCTGGGACCGGTGCCGGCGCTCGGCGAGCACACCGCGGCGATCCGGGCGGAGTTCGGGGCCTAGACTTCGCGGACGACACTTGGGAAAGTAGTCGGACATATCGCGACATCGGCAAGGGAGACGGTCGCCCCATGGCAACGGACATTCACGCTGAGCACGTCGGCAGCATGCTGCGGCAGCCCTGGCTCCTCGAGGCCCGCGCCGCCTACCGGGCGGGGAGGATCACCGAAGCGGACCTGCGGGCGGCGGAAGACCGCGCGGCCGACGAGAACATCGACATTCAGCGCTCAGCGGGGATCGCCGTGTTCACCGATGGCGAGGCCAGGCGGACCAACTGGATGACCGGCATCCTGGAGTCGATCGGCGGGATGAGCCAGATCGAGACGCCCGCGGTGACCTGGCTGCGCGAGGACGGCGAGATCCCGCCGGCCGAGGAGACCGACTTCGTGATGACCGCGGCGAGCTCGAAGGTGTTCCAGAAGGACCACCTGACCGCGGTCGAGGCGGCGTTCATGGCGTCCCGGGTGCCCGGCCAGTTCAAGATCACCATGATGTCCGCGGCGATGGGCGGTATGACCTGGCGCGAGGAGGTCAGCTCAGGCGCCTACCCCGACCCGGCAGAGCTGGTCGCCGACCTCGTCGCGCTGCAGGTCGCGGAGATCGCCGAGCTCGCCGGGCTCGGCACGCGCTGGGTGCAGCTCGACTCGCTGTCCTACAACCAGGTGTTCGACGACGAGTTCCGCGCCGCGACGCAGAACACGCTCGACCCGGCGGTCATCCTCGACGCGTCGGTCGACGCCGACGCGGACATCGTGCGCGGCGTGAAGGGCGCGAACCCGGACATCACCGTCGGGATGCACATCTGCCGCGGCAACAACCGCAGCGCGTACATGGCGAAGGGCAGCTACGAGCCAGTGGCGGAGAAGCTGTTCGGCACCGTCCCCGTCGACCGGTTCCTGCTCGAGTACGACACCGACCGCGCCGGGGGCTTCGAGCCGCTGCGGTTCGTCCGGCCCGGCGCGGTGGTCGTGCTCGGCCTGGTCTCGTCCAAGACGCCGGTCCTGGAGTCGCAGGACGAGCTGCGGCGCCGTATCGACGAAGCGGCGCGGTACCTCCCGCTGGAGAACCTCGCCCTCAGCCCGCAGTGCGGGTTCGCCTCAACCTCGGCGGGCAACGTGCTCACCCCCGACCAGCAGAAGGCCAAGCTCGAGCTCGTCGCGACCACCGCGGAGCGGGTCTGGGGCTGACCAGGCCCGGCGACCGAACGTGCTCGATGTGACATCGACTACCAAAGAGTGTGGACGATGTCACATCGACCACCTAAGCGCGCGGCGGCGAGGCCTCAGAGGGTGGTCGATGGTCCATCGACCACCAAAGAGTGCGGTCGATGGTCCATCGACCGCCTTTGGCCGGGGGCCTGAGCGTTACGCCCGGGGCGGGTGTGGCTGGTGGGCTCGTTAGTAGAGGCCGACGATTTCGCCGTTTTCGTCGAGATCGATGCTGATCGCGGCGGGCTTGCTCGCCAGGCCCGGCATGGTGTTCATGTTGCCGCAGATCGGGTAGATGAAGCCGGCGCCGACCGAGGCGCGGACCTCGCGGACCGGCAGCCGGAACCCGGTGGGCGCGCCCTTCAGGTTCGCGTCGGCGGACAGCGAGTACTGGGTCTTGGCGATGCAGACCGGCAGGTTGCCGAAGCCGTTCTTCTCGTACCCGTCGAGCTGCTTTGCCGCCAGCGGGGTGTAGTCCACGCCGTCGGCGCCGTAGATCTTGGTCGCGAGGGTCTCGATCTTCTCGCGCAGCGATGCCTCGGACGGGTAGATGTGGTGGAACGAGTTCGGCTGCGCCGCGACCTCGGCGACCGCCTCGGCGAGCTCGGCCGCGCCCCGGCCGCCGTCGGCGAAGTGCGTGCACACCGCCGACCTGATGCCCATCGAGGCGGCCAGCTCCTGGATGGCGGCGTGCTCAGAGGGGAAGTCGCTGGGCATCGAGTTGATCGCGACGACCGGCTCGACGCCGTGCGCCCGCACGTTCTCCAGCTGCTTGCGCAGGTTGGCCGCGCCGGTCAGCACGTCGTCCGGGTTCTCCTTGAGCATGTCCTCGGGCAGCGGCCGGCCGGCCACCACCTTGTACTTGCCGGAGTGCGACTTCAGCGCGCGCACCGTCGCGACGACGACGGCGGCGTCCGGCTTCAGCCCGGAGACGCGGCACTTGATGTTGAAGAACCGCTCCGCGCCCATGTCCGCGCCGAACCCGGCCTCGGTGACGAGGAAGTCGCCCGTGTGGATGCCGATCAGGTCGGCCACCACGCTCGAGTTCCCGTGCGCGATGTTGCCGAACGGTCCCGCGTGCACGAACACCGGCGTGTTCTCCAGCGTCTGGAGCAGGTTCGGCTTGAGCGCCTCGCGCATGATCACCGTCGCCGCCCCGCCCGCCTTCAGCTGCTCGGCGGTGACAGGCTCGCCGGACTTGGTGTAGCCGACGACGATGCGGCCAAGCCGCTCGCGCATGTCCTTGAGCGACCGGGAGAGCGCGAGCACCGCCATCACCTCGGACGCGGCGGTGATGTCGAAGCCGGCCTGCCGTGGCACGCCGTCGCCGGACCCGCCGAGCCCGACCACGATGTTGCGCAGCGCCCGGTCGTTGACGTCGAGCACTCGCCGCCAGGTGATCTGGTTCAGGTCGAGGCCGAACTCGTTGCCCATGTAGAGGCTGTTGTCGACCATCGCCGCGATCTGGTTGTTGGCCGCGGTGACCGCGTGCATGTCGCCGGTGAGGTGCAGGTTCAGCAGCTCGAACGGAACCGCCTGGCTGTAGCCGCCGCCGGCCGCGCCGCCCTTGATGCCGAACGTCGGGCCCATGCTCGCCTGGCGGATCGCGATCGTGGCCTTCCTGCCGATGTGCCGGAACGCCATGCCAAGGCCGATCGTGGTGGTGGTCTTCCCCTCCCCCAGCGGCGTCGGGGTGATCGCCGTGACGACGACGTACTTCGCCTTCGGCCGGTCGGCGAGCTCGTCGATGGCTTTCAGGTCGATCTTGGCGACGTGCTCACCGTGGAGTTCGGTCAGCCACGGCGGGACACCGACGTCTTCGGCGATTTCCGCGATTGGCTTGAGCGTGGCCTGACGGGCGATCTCGAGGGCGGTGGGCATGGCCATGGCAGAGGGACCTCCGGCCGTTGTGACGGCTTTCCTGAGGCAATTGTTTCTCTGCAACCTGGCTGGTCGTCATGGGGCGCAAGCCAAAAACGCCCGGCGGGATTCTGCGGTCCCGGATATTGCGCTCCCGCAGCAGGCGGACCTTTGCGCGAAGCCACTATCCGTTCAGAATGATATTAGTAATTCCGCACAAAGAGCTATCCCGAACGGGCCCGCGGTCACTCCGTTTGCGTCGGCTCGGCCCCGTAAAGCGGCGGCGCGGGAACCCGCTCCACCGGCGCGAAACCGACCTGCAGTACCACTTGCGGCACCTCGTTGTAGAACGTCGGCCACGGCCATTGCCGCGGAATCCCCTGCTGGTCCTGGCGGTCGAGAGACTGGGTGAGGAGCGACGCGGTCACCCCGTAGTCGGACGGCACCCGGTCGGGCGGGTGGAGCGGGTGAAAGTCGGACAGCCGGTACTTGAGCGACGAGCGGTACCGCTCGCTGCGCCCGGTCCCCGCGGACATCGAGTACCTAGTCCCGGTGAGCAGCGCGTGCTGTAGCGCCTGCCCGGCGCGCAGCCAGTCAAGCGGCCGGTCGTCGTCGGTGGACAGCGTCATCAGCTGCATTTCGCGGGACGCCAGTTCCCCGCCGCGAATCGTCGCGCGCAGGATCGCCTTCTGCTCGCGCGGGTGCAGTATCCGCAGCCAGCCGTGCTCCTCCGCGGCGGCGTCCTCCATTTCCACCAGCAGCGGCAGCGGCAGCGGCTGCAGCGCGTACTGCCCGGGGTTGATGTGCCGCAACCACATCGCCTCGTAGAGTTCCTGGACGCCGGCGGTGGGCGGGGCGATGCGCTCAGGCATGACCTCGACGGAAGCGATGAGGATGCGTGCGGTGCCCAGGTGATCGATGAGCGTTCCCTGATCAAGGCCGGGTAGCATCCAGACCGACGGCTGGCGGCCGGCCACCCGGAGCGCCAGCCGCAGGTTGTACAAGGCCGCGCCGCAGTTAATTGCGACCTCACGCGGCGAGATGCTGTCCGGGACCCGGTCCGGGTCGGCGTACAGATCCACCCGCGCTCCCGCGTCGCCCGCCACCAGGTCCCAGGGCTGCAGGCCGAAGATGGGCGGCGCGCTACGCACCGCTTCGATGATCCGCGCCATCTCCAGATGCCATGCCATGCCGAGCCCCCTGTTCGCTCGCCACTAGATCCTAACTGTCAGGCTCCCTGAAACCTGGTGCGGACGCCAGCACCTGTGCTGACCGCCAGGTCAGGATCCGGCCGCGGGCACCTGGGCCAGTTCGACGAGGGCGTGCAGGCTAGCGGCCGCGTCCAGGGCCGACAGCCCGGAGATGGCGACGAGCACCACGGCCGCGCCGACCAGCAGCATGCGGGCGCGCGGCGGCGGGCCGAGCAGCGCGGCCACCCGCCTCGGCACCGGGCCGGCCCCGCGCAGGCCTGCCCCGCGGAACCGGTGCCTCACATGGTCGCGCTCGCCGTCCTCGGGGGTGACGACGCCGAGCATGGCCAGCGGGCCGTCGCGCTCCGGTGGCGCGGCCGAACTGGCCAGGGCCGCCCTGGCGATCGCGCGCGCGGCCAGCGGCCGGTTCCCCGTCGCCGTCGCGGCCCGCTCGTCCGCCCACCGCTCGACGGTGTAGCAGACCTGCGCCGCGACCGGGCGGAGCAGCGGGTTGGCCGCGGCGGCGAGCCGCGCGGCCGAGGTGAACAGGTAGTGCGACCCGGCGGCGTGCGAGCGCTCGTGGGCGAGCAGGACGTCGCGTTCCGGTCCGGACAGCACGCGCAGCATGCCCGAGGTGATCACGATCCGGCACGGCCAGCCGGGCAGTGTGTAGGCATCGGCGGCGGTGTCCTCGGTCACCACGATCTGCCCGGCGCCTGGCAGGCGGCGCGCCTGGCTACCCGCGGCGGCGATCGCGCGGCCGCGCCGCCACAACGCCCGGATCGCTGCCGCGGCCGCCGTCGCGAGCAGCGCGCCCGCGACGATCGCGACCGGCACCGATACGGAGTCGCCGCGGCTGAGCACCGGCACGGACAGGTGCGCAACGCCGGCCACCAGCGGGATCCTGACCAGCGCCGACAGGGCCAGCAGGCCGAGTACGGCGCTGCTGGCCAGCGCCAGCGCCAGCGCGCTCCCGGTGAGCAGCCAGGTCGCCGCGATGGGCGGCAGCCGGTCGGCCAGCGGCCTGGCGGCCAGCGCCGCCAGCACCGGGATCACGAGCGGAAGGTAGACCGCCAGTTGCATCCGCCGCGCCTAACCGCCGCTGTTCCGCGGGCTTGTGTCGCCGTCCATTCCGTGTTCGCCGAGCATCCGGCGCAGCAGGTCCTCGTCGCTGTCGGACAGCGAGGACACGAACCGCGCCAGCACGGCCTCCCTGTCAGTCTCGCCGTCGAGTACCCGCGCCATCCGGCGCGCCGCGAGACCCGGCTGGTCGGCGACCGGGGCATAGAGGTACGCCCGTCCTGCCTTGTGCCGCTCGAGCACGCCCTTGGCGTGCAGCCGGGACAGGATCGTCACCACGGTGGTGTAGGCGAGCGCGCCGCCGATCCGTTCCCTGACCTCGCCAGGGGACAGCGCAGCTCCCGCGTCTTGCAGCACGGCGAGCACCGCCGCCTCTAGCTCGCCGGCAGCTCGGCGGCCGGCGACCTCCGCTTCGTCACTCATTGCCCGGCATTCGCTCCTCTGACCGGCTACCCTCTACGAGTCTGTAGAAATTGTACAGCGCAGCTTGCCGGCCTGTCGCCAGTCTGCCACGTGTCGCTTGCACCCACGGGCTAGTCTGGTCGCTCGTATGTCCGGCCCCGCGGCAGAAAGGGAGAGCCTGACTGATGTCGGTCCACCTCACCTATACCGAGGCGATCGTCACCGGCCTTATCCAGGGTGTGACGGAGCTGTTTCCGGTCTCCAGCCTGGGGCACAACGTGCTGCTGCCGGCGCTGATCGGCGGGAACTGGGCCAAGGCGCTCAACGTGTCCGCCAAGGATTCGCCGTACCTCGCGTTCGTGGTGGGGCTGCACGTGGCGACCGCGATCGCGATGATCGCGTACTTCTGGCGGGACTGGCTGCGCATCGTCCGCGGCTTCTTCTCGTCGCTGCGGACGCGCTCGGTTTCGACCTCCGACGAGCGGCTGGCCTGGATGATCATCCTGGCCACCATCCCGGTCGGCATCGTCGGGGCGCTGCTGCAGAAGGTGTTCGTGAGCGTGTTCGCCAAGCCCGAGCTCACCGCCATCTTCCTCGCGATCAACGGGCTGATCCTGCTGTACGCCGAACGGCAGCGGCGCGCCAGGGCCGCCGCGCGGGCCGCCGTTCGGGCTCCGGTCAGGCAGCCGGCCGCGGCCGCGCAGGCGGCCGACGCCGGCGGTGGGGGCTGGCAAGGCGGTCCGGGCGGCCAGGACTGGGGACCGGGCGGCCGCGGCGGGTACTCGCAGCAGCCGGGGCAGCAGCACTGGCAGGGGCCGGACGACTGGGAGTACAGGCAGGATCCTCGCGGCGGCCAAGACCCGGGGAACGCGGACGACCCGTGGGCCGGCCAGGACCCGTGGGGCGAGCAGCCGCCGCGGCAGGGCCGTCACCATCGGGCCGGCCAGGACCCGCGCGGGCACGCGGCGGCGCAGGACCCGTGGGCTGAGCAGGACCCGCGCGGCGGCCAGTCCTCACGTGGCAGCCAGTCCTCACGTGGCGGCCAGTCCTCGCGTGGCGGCAGGTCCGCCCAGGGTGGTCAGGACCCATGGGGGGCGCAGGACCCGCGCGGCGGGTACGACGCTCGAGGCGGCCAGGACCCGTGGGGTCGGCAGGACCCGCGCGCCGGGCGGGACCCCCGAGGCGGACAGTCCTCACGGGATGGGCAGGATCCCTGGAGCGCACAGGACCCGCGCGGCGGGCAGGATCCGTGGGGGGCACAGGACTCGCGTGGCGGGCAGAACCCGTGGGGCGGGCAAGACCCGTGGGGGCCACAGGACCCGCGTGGCGGGCGGGACCCGCGAGCGACGCAGGCGGCCTGGGAGGCGCAGGACCCGCGTCAGGCGCAGGCGCGGTGGGCCGAGCAGGGCTACCCCCAGCAGGGGCACCCTCGGCAGGGCTCGCAGCAACAGGGCTCCCAGCGGCAGGGCTCCCAGCGGCAGGGCGACACGCGGGACGCCGAGGATCCGCGGGCGGTGGAGGTCGAGCGGGCGGTCCGGGCCGACCGGCGGCTGTCCACGATGGGCTATGCCCGGGCGATCCTCGTCGGCTCCGCGCAGATCCTCGCGCTGCTGCCCGGCATCAGCCGGGACGGCATCGTGACCGTCACGGGCATGTGGCGCGGGCTTAGCACGGAAGACGCGGTGCGGTTCTCGTTCCTGCTGTCCGCCCCGGTGATCCTGGCGGCCGGCGTGCTGAAGGCAAAGGATCTGGTCGGCCCGATGGGGCAGGGCATCCACGGCCCGGTGCTCGTCGGCAGCGTGCTGGCCGGCGTCGGCGCCTACCTGTCCGTCCGGTTCCTGACCAAGTACTTCAGCGAGGACCGGTCACTGAACCCGTTCGGCATCTACTGCCTGGTCGCGGGCGTCGCTAGCTTCGCCTACCTAGTCCTGAAGTAGCGCCGACGGCGGCTGCGGGAACTCGGTCGCTTACCGGGATGAGTGCGGACCGCGGCGGCTCGCCGGGGGCTCATGCAGCAGCGGGCCGGACGTGCGGGCGAGGAACTCGCGGTAGGTCGCCGGAGCCTCGTTCGAGTTGAGCAGGTAAC
>DATBBI010000038.1:0-2323 GCA_036271115.1 Trebonia sp. | reverse complement strand
GCCGATCCCGGTCACCCGGTCGCCCTTGAACGCCGGGCGCAGCCTGCGGAACGCTTCCGGGTCCCGGTCGATGACCGCGACCGTGTTGCCCCGGTCCTCCAGGATGTGGGCAAGCGTCGAGCCGACCCGCCCGCACCCCATAATCACGATATGCACGACCCGTCCTTTCACGGTCCGTCACAGCGCTGGTAGCGCCCGCTTCGGGCACCTCGCCAAAGGTATGCCCTCACATGGGAGAATGCGACCCCAGAACAAGGAGGTCTGTGCCGTGGTTTTCGAGGTGGGCGAGGCCGTCGAGGTGACGACGCAGGACGTCGCGCAGGGCGGCTGGTGCGTGGCCAGGCCGCCGGGGCTTCCCGTGCTGTTCGTCAGGCACGCGCTGCCCGGCGAGCGGGTCGTCGCCCGGGTCACCGAGGTCACGTCCCGGTTCGCGCGGGCAGACGCCGTCGAGATCCGCGAGGCGTCGCCGGACCGGGTGGCGGCGCCGTGTCCGTACGCGCACCCCGGCGGCTGCGGCGGCTGCGACTGGCAGCACGCCAGCCTGCCCGCGCAGCGCGCGCTGAAGGCCGCCGTGATCGGGCAGCAGCTGCGGCGGGTGGCCGGTATCGACCGCGAGGTCACGGTCGAGCCGATGCCCGGCGACGAGACCGGAGGCCAGCCGGGACTCGGCTGGCGAACCCGGGTCCAGTTCGCGGTCCGCGACGACGGAGCGGCGGGCCTGCGGAAACATCGCTCGCACGAGGTCGTCGCCATCGACGACTGCCTGATCGCGCACCCCGGCATCCGCGACCTCGGCATCCCGCACCGCGCCTGGCCGGACACCACGGCGGTTGAGGCCATCGTCGGCGCGGGCGACCGTGCCGTGATCGTCACCCCCGCCGGATCGGGACCGCCGGCCGAGACACCGGCAGTGCCCGCGGAGTCCCTGCTCAGCAGGCGCCGGCGGCGGCTCACCCCGCTGAAAGGCAGCGGTTTCATCACCCAGCGCGCCGCGGGCCGTGCCTGGCGGGTCAGCGCCGGAGCGTTCTGGCAGGTGCACCCGGCCGCGGCGGACACGCTGACCGAGGCCGTCCTCGCGGCCCTCGAGCCGAAGCCGGGGGACACCGTGCTGGACCTGTACTGCGGCGTCGGCCTGTTCGCCGGCGCGGTCGCCGCGAGGGTCGGCAGCGACGGCGCGGTCATCGGGATCGAGGAAGACCCCGCCGCGGTCAGGGACGCGCGGCACAACCTGCGCGATGCCCCGTGGGCGCAGGTGCGCAAGGGGGATGTCGCGCGCGTCCTGCGGCAGCGCGGGCTGCCGCGGGCCAGGCTGGTCGTGGCGGACCCGCCGCGCGCCGGGCTGGCCCGCGAGGTCACCGGCTACCTGGCCGGCGGCAGCGCCGCCGAGCGGTTCTGCTACGTCTCCTGCGATCCGGCCACGCTGGCCCGCGACCTCGGCCTGCTGCTCGCGGCCGGCTGGCGGCTCGATGAACTGCGCGCGTTCGACGCGTTCCCGATGACCCACCACGTGGAGTGCGTCGCAGCGCTCAGCCGCTGAGGCGAGACCCCGCTAAGGGGACCAGGCGCGTTACGGGGCGTCGGTCTTGCCCGCGCCGCTCGCGGGGTTGTCCGGCTTCGCCGCGCCGGCCACGTAGTAGCCGAGTCCCGGGTACCTGATCAGCAGTTTCTCGTCCACCAGCAGCTGCAGCGCCTTGGCGCAGGTCTGCCTCGCGTGCCCGTACCGCTGGCTGAGCGTGGTGATGGACGGGGTCGGCGTGCCGGGCGGATACGTGCCGTCCGCTATCGCCCGACGCAGTTCTGCCGCGAGGCGAATGTACGCTCTCGGGTCTGCTTCGTCACCTATCGACACTCTTGTACCGTACTCGAATGGCAATATTGCCAATCGCAACGCTTCGACAGTAGTCGACGATGGACATCCCGTCGCCGTCCCGCTACGCTGGCCGCCATGTACCTATGGGCACTGCATTCCGGCAACACCGCCGAGCCGCCGCGGGTGCGCGGCATCGCTGACGACCTGGACCGCGTGATGCGGCTGACCGAGCCTTACATCATCGAAGGACACTGTTTCCTCTGCTGCGTTGTCGAGGCACAGCACGTCATGACCGTGATCGGCATCGACACGTCCTACGCGCCGACCGGGCGTGGCTGGATCGGCCGCCGCAACACCCGGGGCGGCGTCGCGTGGCGGGAGACGGAGATACCGGTCGACCCGCCGACCGCGCCGTCGGCGCATGCGTCAGGATGGGACGCATGCGACTTCGGATCTTCACAGAACCCCAGCAAGGCGCCAGCTACGCCACCCTCCGGCGAGTGGCCACCACCG
>DATBBI010000037.1:0-2167 GCA_036271115.1 Trebonia sp. | reverse complement strand
ATCGCCGCCGAACTGCCGTCGGCCGTCTTCCAGCCGACCGAGGTGTGGCCGATCCTGCACGAGGCGGCCCCTGGGACCGGCGCGGACATGGGCGTCGTCTGAGCGCGATGCCCGGCCGCACCGCAGGCACCGAGGACCTGCTGCGCGAGCTCGCGCCGCAGGTCCTCGGCGTGCTCATGCGCCGCTACGGCGGCCTCGACACCTGCGAGGACGCGGTCCAGGAGGCGCTGCTCGACGCGGCGACGCAGTGGCCCGCGTCCGGCACGCCAGACAATCCGCGCGGCTGGCTGCTCACGGTCGCCACCCGGCGGCTCACCGACATGCTGCGCGGCGAGTCGGCGCGGCGGCGGCGCGAGGACGCCGTCTACCTGGCCACACCGCCCGCCGCGCCGGCTGAGGCCGAGTCCGGCGCCCAAGGCGGCGCGCCGCCGGATCACGACGACACGCTCACCCTGCTGTTCCTCTGCTGCCACCCGTCGCTGAGCCCGTCCTCGCAGGTCGCGCTCACGCTGCGCGCCGTCGGCGGGCTGACCACGGCGGAGATCGCGCGGGCGTTCGGGGTGCCCGAGGCGACGATGGCGCAGCGCATCAGCCGCGCCAAGCAGCAGATCCGCGCCGCGGGGGCGCGGTTCACGCCGCCCGACGCGGCCGACCGTGACCAGCGGATCCGGGCCGTGCAGCAGGTGCTGTACCTGATCTTCAACGAGGGCTATACGGCCTCGGCTGGCCAGCAGCTGCAGCGCACCGACCTGACAGCCGAGGGGCTCCGGCTGGCCCGGATGCTGCGCGGGCTGCTGCCCGGCGACGCGGAAACCGCCGGGCTGCTCGCGCTCATGCTGCTCACCGACGCCCGCCGCGCGGCGCGAGCCACGCCAGACGGCGCTCTTGTCCCGCTCACCGGGCAGGACCGGCGTCGCTGGGACCGGCGGCTGATCGCCGAAGGCACCGCCCTGCTCGAGCAGACGCTCGCCACAACCCGGGCCCTCGGCCCGTACCAGCTCCAGGCCGCGATCGCCGCCGTGCACGACGAGGCGGACAGCGTCGCGGACACGGACTGGGCCGAGATCCTCGCGCTGTACGAGCTGCTTGCCAAGGTCTCGCCCGGACCGATGGTCGCCCTGGGCAGGGCCGTCGCGATCGCGATGGTGCACGGCCCGGCAGCAGGGCTCGCCGCGACCGGTGAGCTCGCCGGGCCGCTCGGCAAGCACCACAGGTACCACGCCGTCCGCGGCCACCTGCATGAAATGTCCGGCGACATAACTGCGGCCGCCGAGGATTACCGAACCGCTGCCCGATATGCGACAAATATCCCCGAACGTCGTTATCTGGAACGCAGGCTGGCCGGCCTCGTAAAGCCCGATATTCATTAATGCTGGAAGCTTGACCGGCTATTACCAGCCAAGCTTCCAGCAGTAATCGCATCGTGCCGCAGGCGAGCCTGCGTGGCATCCTGGGAGCTGTGAGCAACCTGGACCCCATGCCGGTGGCGGTGTCGCTGCAGGCGGGCGTGGTGCACGCGGTGGACGTGCTCGAGGCGCGCAAGGCCGCGATCGGGGACGGCACTGAGGTGCGGCGGCTGCTGCCGCAGCGGGTACTGCGCACCATCGGCGCGTGGTGCTTCCTCGATCACTACGGGCCCGACGACACCTCCGCCGGGCCTGGCATGCGGGTGCCGCCGCACCCGCACATCGGGTTGCAGACCGCGAGCTGGCTGTTCGACGGCGCGGTGCTGCACCGCGACAGTCTCGGCACTGAGCAGCTCATCAGGCCTGGTGAGCTGAACCTGATGACGTCGGGGCGCGGCATCGCGCATTCCGAGGAGTCCCCCGCCGTCCGCCCCGGCCTGCTGCACGGCGTGCAGCTGTGGATCGCCCTGCCGGCCGCGTATCAGTTCACCGAGCCGGACTTCACGCATCACGCGGACCTGCCAGTCATCGAGGCGCGGGGCGGCGACGGCGCGACGATCACCGTGGTGGCCGGAGAACACGGCGGCGAGCGCTCCCCCGCCACGGTGTACTCCCCGCTGGTCGGGCTGCAGGTCACGCTCCCCGACGGCGGCGAGGTCACGCTGCCCGCCGCCGAGGGCTTCGAGTACGGGGTGCTCGCCGCGGACGGCCCGGCGGGTGTCGGCTGCCCGGCGATCGCCGGCGCCCCCGCGCGCATCGAG
>DATBBI010000036.1:0-1717 GCA_036271115.1 Trebonia sp. | reverse complement strand
GGCACCTGCTCGGCGCGGACCGGGGCGCCAGGCAGCCCCGCGACCTCGCTGAAGACCGGCTGAAGGGCCGCGTCGGCGGAGGCAAGGTACCCGCTGAACGCCGGGTGCACGCACACCTGGAACGTGCTGCCCGCGCAGTCCGGGGTGTACGGGGCCGGCTGGTCGCTCGCGGCGTCGTGCAGCGCGGGGATGTCCCAGCCGGACGCAGCAAGCTGCGCGGTGCCGGCCAGCGCGAACCCGGTCGCCGCCGCGGCGACGCCCGCCGCGAGCAGGGCGACCCCCGCCACGCACAGCCAGCGCCCGGTGCGGCTGACACCGGCCAGGAGCCCGCGGTACGAGACGTGGAAGACCGGGGCCAGCGTGAGCAGGCCGAGCAGCGCGACCGTGATCCCGCCCATGAACATGACCTGCACGATCGAGAGGTCCGGGGCGACACGGTAGAAGACGCCGTCGTCGCCGAGTGGCACCGGCGTAGCCGTCGACAGGAGCGCGTAGGTGCTCCCCCTCTGGAGGGCGGCGTGGAACCCGATCTCGGCGAGGAGGAAGGTGCCGATCGCGGCAAGCGGAGCGGTAAACCGGCCGGGGAACAGGGCGCCCGCGGTGAAGCCGATCACGGCGAACGTGACCAGCTCGACCACGCCGACCGCGATCGGCCACAGCGGCGCGCCGCCCCAGGTCGCCTGCCGTGCGGTGTCGATGTAGATCGCCGCGACCGCGGCCAGGAACGTGAGCAGCAGCCAGAACAGCGTGGCGCCCAGCGCCGACGCCTGCCGCGCCCAGGCCGGGCGCACGGTCGTCGCGACCAGGTCGCCGGTCTTACGGCGGCCCTCCCGCGACGCCACCCACGCGGCGAGGCCGGCGGCGAGGGGGCCGAAGTCGGGGCCCATGTTGCTGCTGACCACCGAGGAGCGAACGGTCCAGATCGGGGCGAAGCCCGCGGCCGTTCGGAATGAATCAAAGTAGAACAGCGCGAGGAGCAGCGGAACCGCCCACGGGACCACGGACCGCCTTATCTCTATCCGCAGCAACGAGGCCGGGCGGCTGCGGGACAAGGCGACGGCGGTCATGACCCGGTCCTAGCCGCGGCGAGGATCGCGCTGTAGCCGCGCTCGAGCGGCGCGTCGCCGACGCCCTGGCCGGCCTCGCCGCGGGCGGTCAGCTCTTCCGGGGTGCCGCGGAACACGACCCTGCCGTTCGACATCAGCGCCACCTCGGAACACGCCGCGCCCACGTCCTCGACCAGGTGCGTCGACACGACCACGGTCACGGTCTGACCGAGGTCGCGGATCAGCGCGCGGAACGCGACCCGCTGCTCGGGGTCCAGGCCAGCGGTGGGCTCGTCGAACAGCAGCAGCTCCGGCTCGTTCACGATCGCCTGCGCGATGCCGACCCTGCGCAGCATGCCGCCGGACAGGGTGCGCAGCTTGGCCTTCGCCTTCGGGCCGAGGTCGGTCTTCTCGACGGCGGCGGCCACCGCCTTGGGGACCAGGTGCGGCGGCACCTCCTTGAGCAGCGCGAAGTACTCGACGAACTCGACCACGGTGAACGAGGGGTAGTAGCCGAGATGCTGCGGGAGGTAGCCGAGCCTGCGCCTGATCTCCCTGCGGTCGGCCGGCTTCGCGGGATCCCGGTCGAGCAGCGCGAGCTTGCCTGACGACGGCGGCAGGATCGTGGCGAGCATGCGGAGCAGGGAGGTTTTGCCGGCGCCGTTCGGGCC
>DATBBI010000035.1:0-14362 GCA_036271115.1 Trebonia sp. | reverse complement strand
TGCACCCCGCCCATGAACAGGCTCCACGAGGCCTCGTTGGCCACCATCGGCGTGTCCACGGTCGTGGGGTGGACGGAGTTGACCCGGATCCGGTGCGGCGCCAGCTCGACGGCCAGGGTACGCATGAGGCCGGTGACGCCGTGCTTGGCCGCGGTGTAGTGCGCGAGGCTGGGAAACGCGCTCAAGCCCGCGACCGAGCTGGTCAGGATGATCGATCCGCCCTGGCCGCGCTCCACCATCGACGGCGCGGTCGCCTTAACCGTCTTCCAGATACCGGTCAGGTTGATGTCAATGACGTCCTGCCACATCTGTTCGGTCATCTCCAGCGCCGGGGCGAAGCTAGCGATCCCAGCGTTGGCGCAGACGATGTCGATCTGCCCGAACTGTGACAGTCCTTCCTCAGCGACCCGCTGGAGTGCGCTCAGGTCGCGGACGTCGGCCTGCTGAGCGAGGATGCGCCGGTCCAGCTCTTCCACTTGCTTGACCGTCTCCGCCAGGTCCGCTTCGGTCGCGCCGTCGTACGGCACGGTGTCAAAGCCGTGGCATGTGTCCACGGCGATGATGTCAGCGCCCTCCTGGGCCAGGCGCAGCGCGTGCGAACGGCCCTGGCCGCGTGCCGCACCGGTGATGAAGGCGACCTTGCCTTCGACTCTTCCCATGGGTGATACCTCCTTGTGCCTGGTGCGTACGCGCCGCTGGTCAGATGTCGTTGGCCAGCAGGTTCTCGGCGAACCAGTCCCGGGCAGCTCCGGACGTGGTGTCGAACTCGGACTTGTTGTAGACGTCGAAGTGGCCGCCGGGGACGAGTACCAGCTTCTTCGGGTGCAGGGCGGCCTGGTAGGCCTCCGTAGCCAGCTGCCCGTCGGCCAGCCGGTCCATCGGCGACACGATCATGAGCAGCGGTGTCGGCGCGACCAGCGGAACCCAGCGCCCCGGCTCGTATCCGCGGAGGAACTCCATCGACAGCAGGGTCACCTCATTGCGCCAGGCCGGCGCCATCTTCTCGGCGGTGGTTGTGCACCAGTCGTAGGCATCCTGGGTCGGCAGGGCCGCGGCCCCCATGGGATCCGGGGTGACGACGGGCAGCATGGCGGGGTCCGCTCCGTTCAGCCGGGCCTGCCGCTCAGCGGCGAACGCGGCGTCCATGGCCGCCCAGTGGTCGATCCGGACAAGTTCCTTGAACGCGGCCGAGCCCGAGACCGGCGGCCCCTGGCTGACGACCGCCCTGACCCGCCGGTCGGTGGCGGCGACGACGAGAGCATGCGCGCCGCCGTAGCTCTCGCCCCACAGCCCGATCCGCCCGGCATCCACATCCGGACGGGACTGGGCGTAGGTGATGGCGTGCTGGATGCAGCGGACCTGCTGCCAGGGGTCAATCTCCAGCCGAGGGGTGCCCGGCACCGGGTCGCTGGCGCCGAACCCGGGATGATCATAGACAAGGCAGCCCAGGCCCGCGACCTGGAACACCTCCGCGTACCGGTCCAGCCACATCTCCTTGACCCCGGAGAACCCGTGCTGCAGCACCACGCACGGGGCCGAACCGCTCGCCCCCTCCGCCGGGTAGAACCATCCGCGCAGCGTCGCGCCCTGCGCGGTGAACTCGACGTCCTCACGTACCACGACATCCTCCTTGACCGTCTGCGGCTAAGGAGAAAAGCGTGACCCGGGAGCATTACCGTCCGCCTGCACCTGCGTGCCAGGCTCTGGCCATTGCCTGCCAGCGCACGGGAAACAGTCCAGCGAACCGGGCAGTCGTTCCGGCGGACCGGGCAGCGATCAGTACCGCGCTGCCGTCCGGGCCCGGTAGTCCCGCGGGGTGCAGCCGTACTGGGCCCGGAAGGCGCGGGCGAAGTGGCTGGCGTCAGAGAATCCCCAGCGGGCCGCGATGTCCGAGATCGGGTCGGTCCAGGCGGCCAGGTCGCGGCGGGCCCGGGCTAGCCGCCGCGCCCGCGCGAAACCGCTCACCGTCTCGCCGGCCTCCTCGAACACCCGGTACACGCTGCGCACCGACATCCCGTGCGCGGCGGCGATCGCCGCGGGCGTCACATCCCCGGCGGGGAGACGCTTCTCGATCCAGGCCTGCATGACGGCCAAGGGCGGCACCGTGCCGTCGGCTGCCGGGTCCGTGTGCTGCCGCACGGCTGCCACCAGCAGCTCCAGCGCGGCCCGCCGGGCGGCGGACAGTGCGGAAGTGGTCAGCCGGTCCATGGTGCTCGACAGGACACCGAGATAACCGGTGAGCAGCTGCGTGGACGGCGCGGCGCCGTCGAGGGCCACGGCCTTGAACGGCTTCATCCCACCGTTCACTTCGCCCAACGCAGCCATCGGGATGATAAGGGTCTGCTTGACCTGCGGTTCATGCACACAGAACCGCGCCGGCTGGTCACTGCGCCACACCACGGCATTGCCCGGGCGCAGGTCGGCGGCGGCATCGCCTGCTTCGACAGTCTCCCGCCCCTGCCGGACAACCGTGACGCCGAGGTACAGGCTCTCGGTACGGGTGGCACGGCGCTGTCCCCGCATCCCGCTGCACGGGTCACACCTGACGTCAACAAGAACCAGATCCTCGATCCGCCGGCGGCGCACCCGCGCCCGGAACGAGGCCGCCGGCCAGCCCGGCCCGAGCCGCACCGCCATGTCCACGTGCGTGGCGGACACCAGCTCCTCCAGACGGCCCTCGCGCTCGGGCGCGGGGACATCGGCGAGATCCTGGTACTCACCCGCGCCACGGACGGAACGCGGCACTGAGCGCCACGGACCGGCGGCGATGCTCATGCGTCCACTGTAAGACGCAGTCAATTTCACCGCATCCAGTGTTTGACACCATCGCGCTGTCCCGCCGGGCTCGCCGTGGGATCGCACGAGTTCTCAGGCATGCCAGTGCCCTGCCGGGCAACTCCTGGCAGAGCGCGAACTAGCCGAGGCGCTGACGGTCTGCGACATGACCACCAGCCCCGACGGCGAGCACCGTCCACATAGACCATCGCCTGAAAGACGATCAACGAGTACGTGGTGCGGCTCTACCCTTTCGCCAACGCCTTCAGGCACGCGCTTTCGCCAACGCCTTCAAGCCCGCGCACCGCCTCGTGCTGGAACTGTCCTGCAACGAGCCCTGGCCGACGCCCACAACTCGCTCCTGTCACCGGAGGCCATGCACCTGCCATCGGGTCGCGCCACCAGCCACAAGGTCTACCGCGACGCCGCCCATCACTCCCGGCTCATGCTGCCGTTCACAATACGAAAGGCAAGTGACAGCGGCTAATCAAGTGATGACAACGGCACCCTTGTGCTCAACCCTTGCGTGGCACTCTGACCTGGCCTAAGTTGCATATGTGACCTTGTGCAGCGGAGCTGCCGGGTGGCGCGGCCCACTTTGAGGGGGCAAGTGCCGTGGACGTATTCGAGACCAGCCGCGAGGTGCCGAGCGGGCGCCCCGGTTTCTGGCTCGATACCGTCTGCACACAGATCCTGCCGGTCAAGATCGACCTGCGCCATGACCGCCTGCCGGCGGCCAGGATGAGCTGCGCGACCCTCGGCGCGCTCCGGATCCGGGACGTCGTCGGCGGCGACCACGTCTACACCCGCGACGCCACCGACATCCGGCACGGCGACCCGGCGACGGTCCAGGTGGGCATGCCACTCGGCGGGCAGTCGATCCTGATCCAGGACGGCCGCGAGGCGGTGCTCGACGGCGGCGACATGGTCCTGTACGACAGCTCGCGGCCGTTCACGCTGGTGATGGAGAACAAGTTCCACTGGCAGGTCTTCCTGCTGCCCAAGGACAAGCTGCGCCGTTCCGACCGGGAGCTGGCCCAGGTGACCGCGATCCCGCTGCCCGGGTCGCACGGCATGTCCCGGGCCGTGTCGGCGTTCCTGCGCGGGCTGGCCGCCGAGGTGACCGGCCTGGAGGGCTCGCCTGGCGCGGCCGCGCTCGGGGAGAACGCATCTGACCTGATCGCGACGATGGTGCGCAGCCGGTTCGGCCAGCAGTGGGACGTCGCCGACCCGGACGCGGTGATGATCGCGGCCGTCGAGACCTACCTGCGCGATCATCACGCCGATCCCGACCTCGATCCGCCGCGGGTCGCGGCGGCGCACGGGGTGTCGGTGCGCCGGCTGCATGCCCTGTTCGAGCCGACCGGCCACCCGGTCGCGGCCCGGATCCGGGACGAACGGCTGGCCGCCATACGCCGCGACCTGCGCGATCCGGCGCTGGCGCACCGCTCCATCGCCCGCATCGCGGCCTCGCACGGGCTGCGCAACCCGTCGGCCTTCGCGCGGCTGTTCCGGTCCGCGGAAGGTATCACGCCGCGGGAGTTCCGCACCGGAAGCTGAGAGCCTCACCGGTCCGCGAGCCGCGGGTTCTGTGCCGCCAGCGCCGTGTTGTGTGCCACCAGCGCTGAATTGCTCTACATCCCATTGCCTGAACGCCATGCGTGTGTCGAACATGATCCCAGTGTGTGACAGCTCACAGTCCCGGGGCGGTCAGCGCCGGATGAAGGGAGCTCTTCGGCATGTACAACGTCGACATCGACACCGGCGGCACGATGACCGACGGCCTGGTCAGCGGCGACGGCAGCGTCGTGGCGCTGAAGGTCGAGACCACCCCGCACGACGTGACGATCGCGTTCACCGACCTGCTCGAGGCGGCCCGGGCGCAGCTCGGCTTCGGCGACCTGCGCTCGTTCCTGGATCAGGTCGAGGTGATCCGCTGGTCATCGACCATCACCTCCAACGCCCTGGCCCAGCGCATCGGGCCCAAGCTCGGCCTGCTCGTCAGCGCCGGGCACGAGAAAGACCTCTACGACAGCGAAGGCGTGCTGGCCGGGCAGGTCATAGGCACCCTGATCGACGCCGGCGACATCGCCGGCCTCCCGGCCGGCACCGACGACGCGACCGTCCGGCAGGCCGTCAAGGCCCTACTGGACAAGGGCATCAGAAGGATCACCATCTCGCTGGAAGGCGCCTTCGCCGACGACTCGGCCGAGCTGGCCGTGGTGGACATGCTCGGCGCGGACTATCCCGACCATTTCCTCGGCTCCATCCCCGCCCTGGCCGCCAGCGAGATCGTCCGGCGCCCGGACGACGCCACCCGCACCGCGGCCGCCCTGGTCAATGCCTACGTCCACCCGGCCCTGGCCACCTCGCTGTACCGCGCCGAGGAGATCGTGCGCGAGCAGCACGGCTGGCGCGGGAACGTGCTGATCGGGCACATCGGCGGCGGGGTCGCGAGGATCGGCAAGACCAAGGCGTTCGACACGATCGAGTCAGGGCCGGTCTTCGGCACCCACGCCTGCGCCGCGGCCGCCGCCCGGTACGGCGACGCCAAGGTGATCGCCGTGGACGTCGGCGGCACCACGGCCAAGGCCAGCGCGGTGGCCGACGGCCGGGTCGTGATGCAGCCGGCGGGTGACCTGTTCGGCATCCCGCTCCAACTGGACCTGCCGCTGCTGCGCTCGATCGCGCTCGGCGGCGGCAGTGTGGCCCGGGCCCGCGACGGCGCCGTCGTGCTCGGCCCGGACAGCATGGGCGCCGCGCCCGGCCCGGCCTGTTACGGCCTGGGCGGCCGCAACGCCACCATCACCGACGCGTTCGTCGACTGCGGGCTGGTCTCGCCCACCGGCTTCCTCAGCGGCCGGCGCCGCCTGGATGTGGACAAGGCAAAATCAGCCATCGCCAAGCACGTCGGCGATCCACTGGGCCTGGACCCCGATGCCGCCGCCCGGGCCGTCGTCGACGCCGCCTACGACGCGGTGGCCGACCTGGCCGCGGAGACAGCCAGGCAGGCCGGCTGGGACCCGGCCGCTGTCACGCTGTATGCCTACGGCGGCAATGGCCCGCTGTTCATCACGCCGGTCGCCGAACGACTCGGAGCGAGAACCGCCCGGATGTTCCGGTACGGCAACGTGTACTCGGCGTTCGGCTCGGCCATCTCCGACGTCGTGCACGTCTACGAGAGCGCCATCAGCGGGATGACCCGCGAGGAGGTGCTGGCCCGCTCCGCCGGCCTCGCCGCCGAGGCCGCCCGCGACCTGCGCGGGGAAGGTTTCGATCCGGCCGCGGCCACGCTGTCCTGGGAGGTCCGCTCGGGCATCGCCGCCGGGCACGGCGACGGCCAGGACCCGGCCGCGCTGCTCGACCGGCTCGGCGCCACGCCGACCTTTATCCGGCTGACCGCCCGGTTCCCGCTGCCGAGCCTGGAACAGCCCGCTGTCGGCCAAGGGCCGCAAGACGCTGAACCGGACACGCGCACCAGCCCGTTCGGTCCCAAGGGTTTGATCCCCGTCTACCCGTTCGCGGCCTTGCCCGGCCGCACCACCGCGGGCCCGCTGCTCGCGGACGGGGGCACCTTCACCTGGCTGGTCACCGACGGATGGTCGCTGTCGGTGGACGCCCTCGGCGACGCGTCGGTCAGCGCCACCGAATAGGCGCGAGCACGTAAGGAGAGATCGTGAGCGAGCTGCTGCACATCACCGAGTACGTCGACGTCAACCTGGATACCGAACGCTGGAGCTGCCACGATTGCGGCCAGGACTTCGGGTCGGCCCGCGGCAACTACAAGCGCGGCCTGCTGGTCGCCGAGCGGGACCCGCGTGAGATCCACCCGCCGGTGATCGAGGGCGAGTACACCTTCGCGCCGAACGGCGCCTGGATCCGGATCATCGAGTTCTACTGCCCGGGCTGCGGGCGGCAGGTGGAGAGCGAGTACCTGCCGCCCGGTCACCCCCTCACTCAGGACATCGACCTGGACGTGGACGCCATCAAGGCGCGGCTGGCCGAGGGCAGCGTCCGCGTCAACGAGCACGGGAAGCTGGAGGCCACCCGATGAAGGCGATCGACATCGACGTCGGCGGCACGTTCACCGACCTGGTCCTTACCTGGGACGACCAGCGGGTCGTGGCCAAGTCGCCGACCACGCCCTACGACTTGTCCGTCGGCTTCCTGAACGTGCTGAACGCCGGCGCCGACGGACTGGGCCAGCCCCTGGCCGACATCCTGCCGCAGGTCAGCATCGTCCGGTACTCCACCACGGTGGCGATGAACCGGCTGATCGAGCGCAAGGGCCCGCGGCTCGGCCTGATCACGACGGAGGGTCACGAGGACGCCATCTTGATCGGCCGCGGGGCTCAGTGGACCGACGGCACCCGGATCGGCGAGCGCCGCAACCTGGCCGCCCAGCGCAAACCCGCCCCGCTCGTCGAGCGGGACATGATCGTCGGGGTGGCCGAGCGGACCGACTCCAAAGGCGCGGTCCTGCGGCCGCTGGACGAGGACGACGTGCGGGCCAAGCTGCGCGGCCTGGTCGACAAGGGCGCCCGCGCCATCGCCGTCTCGCTGCTGTGGTCGTTCGCCAACCCGGCGCACGAGCGGGCCGTCCGGCGGATCATCCGCGAGGAGTACAAGGGCTACCACGTCGGCTACCTGCCGGTCGTGCTGTCGCACGAGGTGGTCGGCAAGGTCGGCGAGTACGAGCGGACCATGACCGCGATCCTGGACGCCTACCTGCAGGCGGGCATCAAGTTCGAGCTGGAGACCACCTGGGACAAGCTCCGCGAGCACGGCTACCGGGGCACGTTCCTGCTGACCCACAACACCGGGGGCAGCGCCGAGATCTTCAAGACCACCGCGAGCCGCACGTTCAACGGCGGCCCGGTCTCCGGGCTCATGGGCGCCTACCACATCGGCCGGGCGCTCGGCTACGGCAACGTGATCGCCTCCGACGTCGGCGGGACCAGCTTCGACGTCGGCATGGTGGTGGACAGCTCGATCCGGTCGTACGAGTTCCGGCCCATCATCGACAAGTGGATGGTCGGCATCTCGATGCTGCAGACCACCACGATGGGCGCGGGCGGCGGCTCCATCGCCTGGCTGAACCGCCTGCTCGGCGGCCGGCTCGAGGTCGGGCCACGCAGCGCGGGCTCCTATCCCGGCCCGGCCTGCTATGACCTGGGCGGTACCGAGCCCACCGTCACCGACGCCGACGTCGTCCTGGGCTACATCGCGCCGGACGGCTACTTCGGCGGCAAGATGCCGCTGAACCGGCAGAAAGCCGTCGACGCCATCGAGGCGAAGATCGCCGGGCCGCTCGGCATCGGCGTGGACAAGGCGGCCGCGCTGATCCGCCGCATCGTCGAGCAGAACATGGCCTCGGCCATCAAGCGCGAGGTCCACCTGCGCGGCTACCACCCCGAGGACTTCGCCCTGTTCGCCTACGGCGGCGGCGGTCCCACCCACGTGGCCGGCTACCGGGCCGCCGTGCCGACCGCGGTCATCTTCCCGCAGGCCCCGGTCTTCTCCGCCCTGGGCAGCTCGGTCATGGACATCATGCACGTCTACGAGCAGAGCGGCCGGATGCAGTTCATGGCCCCGGTGACCGAGCAGATCGTCATCGACCGCGAAGCCTTCAACACCCGGGTCAGGGAACTCATCGAGAAGGCGGAGAAGGACCTCGAGGCCGAAGGGCTGGGCAGCGCCGAGACCGTCTTCAGCGTCGAGCTGGACATGCTTTACGGCGGGCTGGTCCAGGTCAAGCGGGTCTCCTGCCCGGTGCTGACCATCGACTCCGACGATGACGCGCGGCGGGTCTACGACGAGTTCGAGAAGGAGTTCTCCGAGGCGTTCAGCCCGCACGTGGTGAACAAGCCCGGCGGGGTCTACCTCGACGGCATCGTGCTGAAGGCCACCGTCATCACCGAGAAGATGGACCTGCCCGTCCATGAGCTCGGCGATCCGGATCCGGGTGCCGCGAAGACGTCGGTCCGTTCGGCCTACTGGCCGGAGTACGGCGAGCGGCACGACACCGACGTGTACTCCTTCGACGCCCTGCGGCCCGGCCACGTCGTCACCGGCCCGGCCATCGCCGAGATGGAGTACTCCACCATCGTCATCCCGCCGGGCCAGCAGCTGGAGATCGACCGGCACGGCCTCGGCATCCTGCGGAACACCGGAACGGAGGGCTAGCCATGGCCTACCCGACCCTGGCAGAGAAGTTGGCCGCGCTGAAGGTCTCGGCACCCTCCGATTACGAGCGCAAATGCGCCGAGCAGGTCAGGAGCGGCGACTACGAGATCGCGGTCCAGCGCACCGCCGACATCCTCGACGAGGGCTACGAGATCTTCATGCGGTCGTCGCGGTCGTCCATGGGGGTGGCCGGCGACTCGATCGTGGCCATCTTCAACGCGGCCGGGGACCTGGTCAACGCCTCGGCCGGGACTTACCTGCACGCCGTCATCCCGCCGATCGTGATCAAGTACATCCTGGCCCGGCACAGCCAGAACCCCGGCATCAACGACGGCGACATCTGGTACACCAACGACGCCCTGTACGGCGGCATCCACAATCCCGACCAGGTCGCCATCATGCCGGTGTTCTTCGAGGGCGAGCTAGTGGCGTGGACCGCCGCGCTGTCCCACACCACCGAGACCGGCGCGGTCGAGCCGGGCGGGATGCCGCTGGCCGCCAAGGCCCGGTTCGAGGAGGGCATGAACCTGCCCCCGATGCGGGTCGGGACCAACTTCCGTATCAACACCGACGTGCTGGAGATGTTCGCCGCGTTCGGCATCCGGGCTGAGGCCAACGTGACCGTCGACATGCGCGCCCGGGCCACCACCGCCGACCGGGTCCGGGTCCGCCTGCTGGAGCTGTTCCAGCGGGAGGGCAAGGACTTCGGCGTCGGCCTGATGCGCCGCATGCTGGACGAAGCCGAAGCCGGAGCGCGCCAGCGCATCGCGCACTGGGCCGACGGCACCTACCGGGCCGTCACCTTCAGCGACGCGGCCGGGCTGGCCCCCGGCCTGATGCGCAACTGCTCGATGACCATGATCAAGGCCGGTGACCACCTGACCTTCGACTTCACCGGCACCAGCCCGGAGACCCCGTCGAGCTACAACGCCCACCCCCAGGCGGTCATCGGCCACATGGCCAACTACATCTACGAGTACGTCTTCCACGACCTGCCGGTCAGCTCGGCCACCTTCGAGCCGATTGACTTCATCTTCCCGCCGAACTCGATGCTGTCCCCGGACGCCCGCGCCGCCACCTCCTGCTCGGTCATGGCCGCGACCGGTGCCATGAGCGCGGTCGCGAACTGCATCAGCCGGGCCCGCTACGGCTCCGACGAATGGCGGCAGGTGGCCGCCAGCCAGGGCAACGGCGGCAACGCCATCGTGCTGGCCGGGATCAGCCAGTGGGGCGCCAACTTCGCCGACATGATCGCCTACCCGATCAACACCGAGGGCCAGGGCGCCCGCGCCACCGAGGACGGGATGGACGCCTACGGCTTCCCGTGGTGCGCGTTCGGCCGCGCGCCCGACGTGGAATCCATGGAGAACGAGTTCCCGATGCTGATCCCGTTCTCCTCGCACTGGAAGGACAGCGGCGGCGCGGGCAAGCACCGCGGCGGAGTGGGCACCGCCCAGCTGTGGGTGACCCACCACGTGCCGATGCTGTTCGAGATGGCGATCGCCGACAACTCGGTCATCCAGACGCCGCAGCCGCTGTTCGGCGGGTACGCTCAGCCGACCGTACCCGGCATCGTGCTCGACGGCATCAACGTCTCCGAGGCGCTGGCCAGCGCGGACGCCGGCACCCTGACGCTGGAGGCGCTGCTGGAGGGCCGGTTCGGCGGCACGGTGGTGTCGCAGCCGTACGGCAGCGCCGTGCATCCGGTGATGGGCGGGCAGAGCGTCATCGTGGGCCTGTCCACCGGCGGGACCGGCTACGGTGACCCGCTCGACCGCGACCCTGCGGCTGTCGAGCTCGACGTGACCAAGAACCTGGTCTCAGCCGAGGTGGCGCGGACCGTCTACGGAGTGGTGATTGACGAGCGCACCGGCCGGGTGGATGCCGAAAAGACCGATGACGAACGGCTTAGGCAACTCGCCGCCCGTAAGGCCCGGGGCGTTCCTTACGAGGAGTTCGAGGCGGCCTGGTCGCAGCGCAAGCCGCCCGAGGAGATCCTGGGCTTCTTCGGCTCCTGGCCCGACGGCGCCGTCGTCAGCCCGCTCATCCGGATGTGACGCGATGCCCGCCAGCCGCCGCGCCACCGCCCGCAGCGTCGCGGGCGGTCAGGGCGCGGGTACCGTGGCCATCCCACTCGCCCTGCACGTGTCCGCGCGGATCGCCGAGCGAGACGCCGAGGACTTCGTCTACGACCCCACCCAGCTGGCCAACGCCCTGCGCGACCTGGCCGACGCGGTCGACCCGGACGGGGTCCCGGTGTGTGACCCGCAGGTGCTCCTGGACGGCTGCCAGACCGCAGGCGACGTCGCCGGGAGCGAGCAGCTGAAAGCCGCCGTCGAGGTCACCCGCCGGCTCCGGGCCACGTTCGGCGAGGGCATCGCGCTCGCCGCGGTGCTGCCCGGCCCGGCGGCGATCGCCGGCCGGGTGGGTGCCACGGGCGCCGCGGCGGCCGAGACGGTCCTGGCGCTGGGGAAGGAGTTCCTGGCCGCCGGGGCCGATCTGCTCATCGTCGAGGACGATGACGAGCTGCCGGGGACGGTGCTGACGACGCTGGCCAACATCGCGCGCTTTCACCAGGCGGCGGCCCTCTCGCACGGTGCCGCCCGGTACGGGCTGCCCGCCACGGTCTCGGTCGGACTGGAGGCTCCGGCCAGCGTCCCGGGCGTCGTCGTCACGCCCGGCGCGCTGGCCCGTGATACGGATATCGCCGTGCTCCGCGACTGGGTGACGGCCGTCCGCGGCTGAGCCGCCCATCGCCTCGGTGCCTCGCGATCCTCAGGCCGGCGTGCCTCCGAGTCGTCACGCGGCCGCCCAGGCGGCCACCAGATCCGTGTCGACGCCGATCGGCCCGCCGGCCATCCCGCCGCCCGCGTTGCCGAGCGGCTGGTCGCGGCCGGGCAGCGGCTCGGTGAAGAACCGGGCGTTGTCCGCGACGAAGTCCTCCTGGCCGCCGGGCACGCGCCGGTCCTGGCTGATCGCCTCGACCGGGCAGGCCGGCTCGCATGCGCCGCAGTCGATGCACTCGCCAGGGTTGATGTAGAGCTTGCGGGCGCCCTCGTAGATGCAGTCGACCGGGCACTCCTCGATGCAGGACCGGTCGGTGATGTCGATGCAGGCGGCGGCGATGACGTAGGGCACGGGATTCTCCTTCAGACGGCGACGGGCAGGGTGTCGGACGAATGCCCGGGGAACAGCTGCTCGCCCGGGTTGATCAGGACGGTGGCGTTGTTCACGGCGGTCGCGGCCTCGCCGAATCCGACCGCGATCAGGCGGACCTTGCCGTGGTAGTCCGCGATGTCGCCGGCCGCGAAGACCCCCGGCATGCTGGTGGCCATGGTCGTGTCGACCGGGAGGTAGCGGTTGGCGGTGATGTCGATGCCCCAGTCGCGGATCGGCCCGAGGTTGGCGGTGAAGCCGAGCGCCGCGATCACCGCCTGCGCGGCCCGGGTATGGCTGGCGCCGTCCGCGGTGGTGATCTCGACGCTGCTTACCCGGTCGCCGCCGCAGACGGCGGAGACCTCCGCGCCGGTGATCACCTCGACCGTCGAGGCGTGCAGGTCGGCCACCGTGCGCTCGTGGGCGCGGAACGAGCCGCGCCGGTGGACCAGCGTGACCGAACACGCGATCGGTTCCAGGCTCAGAGCCCAGTCGCAGGCGCTGTCCCCGCCGCCCACCACGATGACGTCCTGGCCGGCGTGGGCGGCCAGCTCGGGGACGAAGTAGGAGACCCCGCGCCCGACCCAGTCCCGCCCGGCGGGCAGCGGCCGCGGGGTGAACGTGCCGATGCCGCCGCTGATGATCACCGCCCGGCAGCGGACGCCGGTCCCGGAGTCGGCGCGCACCTCGATGGTCCCGTCACCGTGCCGGGCAAGGTGACAGGCGCGTTCCCCCAGCAGGTAGACGGGATCGGAGCGGCCGGCCTGCTCGACCAGGCGGCCGACCAGGTCGCGGCCGCGGACGGCGGGGAACCCGGCCACGTCGTAGATGGGCTTCTCCGGGTACATGGCCGACACCTGGCCGCCGGCTTCGGGTAGCGAGTCCATCAGCGCCACCCGCAGGCCGCGGAAGCCCGCGGAGCAGGCGGCGTACAGGCCGACGGGCCCGGCTCCGATGATGAGCAGGTCGCACTCGGTGAGGCTCCCGGCCGCGCCGTTCATCCGCAGACCTCCATATTGCTACTTTCTATATGCGTTTCCAAAGTTTTAAGTAGCATTTCTGCTCCTGGTTCGGCCCTCGCGGGCACGGGTCATCGGATCAGGCGGCCTGGGACGGCGGTCTCAGTCGTCCACGCGCAGGACGACGGCCGCGCCGGTGTCGCCGGCGGCGCAGCCGGTGAACAGGCCGGTGCCGCCGCCGCGCTCGCGCAGTTCCTCGATCAGCTCGGCGATCGACCGCAGACCGGTCGGCCCCTGGGGGTGGCCGAAGACGAGGCTGCAGCCGTGGGAGTTCATCCGCTCGAGCGGGAACCCGGTCTGGCGGGAGAACCAGATGTCGTTCACCGCGAACGGGTTGTGCGTGGTGACCGCGTCGACCTGCTCGATGGCCAGACCAGCGGCCCCCAGGGCAGCTTCCGCGGCCGGGACCGGTGCCTGCGGCATGCGGCCCTTCGCGACGCGGGCGAATCCGGTCGCCAGGATCCGCACCACCCCCGCCCCGCGAGCCAGCTCGCGGGCCCGCTCCACGGTGGTGACCAGCGCGCCGGCGGTGCCGTCGGCCGGATAGGTCTGGGTGGCGAAGGTGTGCCGTCCGTCAGCCGCGGCGGGCGGCAGCGCGGCGATCTCCTCCAGCACGGCCGGGCGGATGCCCTCGTCGGCGTCGATCACCCGCGGCGGCTGGCGGCGCCGGGCGATGTGCGCCTCGACCATGTACCGGCGCTGGAAGGTGCGGTCGTCCGCCAGCGCCGTGGCGTACTGGTCGGACCGCAGCGCGGTCAGCTCGTCGAGCTCGCCGCGGGAGATCCCGGCGCCCGCGGCCAGCATCGACGTGCCGGCCCAGGGATCGCGGGCGAAGCTGTCCAGTACCCAGTTGGTCGACGTCGGCGCACCGCCCATCGATGACGGCCGGGGGTACAGCACCTGAGGTCCGTTGCTGGTCCGGTCGGTGGTGACCACGAGCTGCAGGCCGCCGCCGGCCGTGACCGCCCCGGCGGCGGCGGCCAGGCAGGCCACCGACGTCGCGCAGGCCTGGCTGATCATCGGGCCGCTTACCGCTCCGGCGCCCAGCCGGGCCGCCAGCGTCGGCGCGCCGTAGAAGATGTCCTGCTGCGGGATGGTCCAGCCCAGCACCAGCCCGTCGGCCTGATCCGGCTCGACCCCCCGCCCGGCCAGCGCCCGGCCGGTGACGTCGGCGGCCAGGTCGAGGCTGGAGACCTCGGCCAGTGAGCCCTGCCATTTGACGAACG
>DATBBI010000034.1:0-1546 GCA_036271115.1 Trebonia sp. | reverse complement strand
CGGCAGCGAGATCGCCGGGCATGTGGTCGAGGGCGCCGACCAGATCGAGCCCGTCATCGCACGGCATCAGGTGTCGATCGGGGTGATCGCCACCCCGGCCGGTGCGGCGCAGGGGGTCTGCGACCGGCTGGTCGCGGCCGGCGTCACGAGCATCCTCAACTTCGCGCCTGTCGTACTTAGCGTGCCAGTGGGCGTAGACGTGCGTAAGGTCGACCTGTCGATCGAATTGCAGATTCTTGCCTTCCACGCGCAACGGAGGTCTGTCGTGCGCGTCGATCAGGATGGAAAGCGTTACCACCAGGGCCGGGTTATGCCTGCTGACGGCCGGTCAGCGGTAGCGGGGGGCGTGGTCGGCGAATCGGCGGTCGCGGCGCCATGAGCGTGCTGATCGTCGGGCTCAGTCACCGCAGTGCCCCGGTCGCGACCCTGGAACGGGCCGCCGTCAGCGGTGACCCGCTCGGCAAGCTGCTGCGCGACATCTACGAAGCGGAGCCGGTCGCGGGCACCTTCGTCGTGTCCACCTGCAACCGGGTGGAGGTCTACGCCGAGGTCGACAAGTTCCACGCGGGCCTGTCGGCGATATCCGACCTGCTGGCCCGCTACTCCGGCATCCCGCTGACCGAGCTCACCGGGCACCTGTACGTGCGCTACGAGGACCGGGCGGTCCAGCACCTGCTCACGGTGGCCGCCGGGCTGGATTCCATGGTCGTCGGCGAGAGCCAGATCCTCGGCCAGGTGCGGCAGGCGATCGCCCTGGCGCGTGAGCAGGGCACGCTCAGCCGGGCGCTCGACGGTCTCGGCACGCTCGCGCTGCGCACCGCCAAACGGGCGCACACCGAGACCGGGATCGACCGTGCGGGCGCGAACCTGGTCAGTGTGGGGGTGGGCCTCGCGGCGGCGGAGCTGACGCCCGCCAGCGGCGGGCAGGCCCCCGACCCGGTCCATCCCCTCGCCGGGCTGCAGGTACTGGTGATCGGGGCAGGCTCGATGAGCGCACTCGCCGTCGCCACGGCCCACCGCCTCGGCGCCGCCAGCATCGTGGTCACCAACCGCACCCCCGAGCGGGCGCAGCGGCTGGCGGCATCGGTGTCCGGGTCCACCGCCGGTTTCGGCGACCTCCCCGCCGCGCTCGCGGATGCCGACCTGGTCATCTCCTGCACCGGGGCGACCGGCCTGGTCATCACGGCCGGGATGGCCACCGAGGCGCTCCGCCTGCGGGCCGGCGCGGGCGGGGAGGCGGAGACACGGCCGCTGGTCATGCTCGACCTCGCGCTGCCGCACGATGTGGACCGCGCCGCCGCCGGGCTGCCCGGGGTCAGCGTGCTCGGCCTGGACTCGCTTGAGGCCGCGGGCCTGGCCGTCGCGGTGACGCAGGCCGACGACGTGGCGGCGGTCCGGGCCATCCTCGCCGAGGAGCTCGCGGCGCGCATCTCCGCCCGGCACGCCGCCCGGGTGTCGCCCACCGTGATCGCGCTGCGCGCGAAGGCCGCCGAGGTGGTGGAGGCCGAGCTGGACCGGCTGAACGGCAAGCTGGGACCGCTGGACG
>DATBBI010000033.1:0-1708 GCA_036271115.1 Trebonia sp. | reverse complement strand
GTGACCTGAAGCGCACCACGTAGGGGGCGCCCGCGGCGAGCCGCTCGCGCACCTCCTCCTCGGCAGCATCCCGCCAGATCGCCCATTCGCCGTAGTAGCCGGGCAGCGCCCCGGTCGCGCGCTGCCTCGCGACGCGCGCCTCGCCCTGCTCCTTGGTCTCGAAGCACGGGTACGCCTTGCCCTGCCGCATCAGTTCCCTGACGTACGTCAGGTAGATCTGGCCGCGTTCCGACTGGGCGTAGGGGCCGTAGTAGCCCTTCTCGCCGCCCTCATCGGGCCCGATGCCGAAGTAGTCGAAGGCGGCCTCGAACTGGCTCGCCGCCTCGGGGTCGAACCGCGACTGATCGGTGTCCTCGATGCGGACCAGGTAGACGCCGCCGGAATTGTGCGCGACGTCTTGGTCGACGCTGGCCGTGAACACGCCGCCGATGTGCAGCCAGCCGGTCGGGCTCGGCGCGAACCTGGTGACCTCGGTGCCCGCCGGCAGCTCGCGCGGCGGGTACCGCCGCGCCCAGTGCCCGGGGGCGGGCAGTTCGGACGGGAACAGCGAGTCGACCAGTTCCTGGCTCAGCATAAATTGAGCCTACTCGCCGGGCGGCGCAGGTAAGGGAACCGCGTCCGGTGCGCCGGAGCAGGCTCTGGCGGGAACTCCCGGTACTCGTCGAACCGTGCCGTGATCGTGCCGGGCAGCCAGGACCGCGGCCGCTGGCCCGCGACGCCCGTCAGCATGGTGAGCACTTCGGCGGCCGTCGGCCGCCGCACGGGATCGGCCGTCAGGCAGGCCTTCAGCGTCGGAAGCAGCGCGGGCGGGCAGCCGGCCAGGTCCGGCTCGCCGGGCTCCTCACCCGCCGCGATCATGGCCACGGGGCAGCCGTGCCATGGCGACCGCCCGGTCGCGGCGTAGAACGCCGTGTTGCCGAGCTGGAACACGTCGTCGGCGGGCGGCGCGGCGCCAGTGGTCAGCGCGGCCTTGCTGATGGCGAGGTCGGTGAGCGCTGGCCCGCCGGGTTCGAGCAGCACGTTCCCAGGCGTGACCGACTGGTGGGCGATCCCGGCGTCGTGCAGCGGCACCAGCGCGCGGGCGACGTCAAGGGTGATCCAGATGACGGCCGTGGCGGGCAGCGGCCCGGTCTCGGCCACGGTCTCGGCCAGCGAAGGGCCGAGGACCAGGACACTCGCGACCCACGGCGCGGTCCGGCCGGATTCGGTATCCGCGTCGACGGCGTGCGCGATATGCGCGCCGTGCACCACCCGGGCGGCCAGCGTTCCCGCCGTGAGGCGGCGCCGGGCGCCGGCGTCGGTGACCAGTTCCTGGCGGAACCTCTTCACCGCGACCCAGCCACCGCTGGGGCGGGTATGGCCGAGGTAGACGTGGCCCGCGGGGCCGTCGCCGAGCCACGCCGCGATGCGGTAGCCGCCGATCTCGCGCGGGTCGTCGGCGCGCAGCGGCCGGTAGGCAGGCTCGCCCCACTGCCGGGCGGATACCCATATCCAGGCGGGCCCGGTGAATTCCTTGGCGACGACGCTCACCCGGTTGAACTGAGATCCCGGAATTCCCGGATATCCCGGCCTGATTACTGTGGCGTACACCTGATCCGATATCGCGACGGCGAGATCGGCGCTGGGATAGGCGGCCAATGCGGCGCGCAGTGGCGCGCTGCCGACCAAACGGTTCGTGTCCACGATCATTGGGCCGCCAAAACCGGCC
>DATBBI010000032.1:0-5095 GCA_036271115.1 Trebonia sp. | reverse complement strand
GCCAGGACGGGGATCTCCATCTTCATCGACTCGAGGATTACCAGCGTGTCGCCGTCGTCGACCTGGTCGCCCTCGGAGACGAGCACCTTCCACACGTTCGCGACCATCTCCGCGCGGATTTCCGCCACAGCACGCTCCTTTTCCGCTCTCTGGTGAGAGGAGCGTACTAGAACCGGGTCACGACTGGCGCATGCGGCTCACCAGACCGGTGTCGTAGTCGCCGCTGACGAACTCGGGGTTATCCAGAAGCTCGGCGTGGAAGGGCAGGTTGGTCTTCAGGCCGGCCACGCGGAAGTCCGCCACGGCAGAGCGGGCCAGCGACAACGCCTCCGCCCTGGTGGCCCCGTGCACGCACAGCTTGGCAAGCAGCGGGTCATAGAACGGGGTGACGGTGGTGCCCGCCGCGTACCCGCCGTCCACCCGGATGCCAGGGCCAGAGGGCTCCGACCATTCCGTGATCGGCCCGGGGCTGGGCAGGAACCGCTTCGGGTCCTCCGCATAGACCCGCAGCTCAAGCGCGTGCCCGGACGAACGTACCGGCACGGACGCGTCGAACGACACCGGCTCGCCCGCCGCGATCAGGAACTGCTGCTCAACCAGGTCGATCCCGGTGACCAGCTCTGTGACCGGATGCTCGACCTGCAGCCTGGTGTTCATCTCCAGGAACATGAAGTCACCGGTCTCGGTGTCCACCAGGCACTCGACCGTGCCCGCGCCGCGGTACTCGACCGCCTCGCCGGCCAGCACCGCCGCCGACAGCATGCGGGAGCGCAGCGACGCGGAGACGCCAGGGGACGGCGTCTCCTCGGCCACCTTCTGGTGGCGGCGCTGCACGGAGCAGTCACGCTCGCCCAGCGCGATCACCCGGCCGTCCGCCAGGCCGAGGATCTGCACTTCCACGTGCCTGGCGTGCGGCACGTAGCGCTCGAGCAGGATCTCCGGCGAGCCGAAGAACCGCTCGGCCCGCGACCGCGCGGTGTCGAACGCCGAACGCAGCGCGGCGTCGTCGAACGCCGCGCTCATCCCGATGCCGCCGCCGCCGGCGGCGGCCTTCACCATGACCGGATAGCCGATTCGCGACGCCTCCTCGACCGCGGCGTCCGCGTCGGCGACCGGAGCTGCCGACCCCGGCGCCACCGGCACCCCGGCGGCCGCCATCAGGTTCCGCGCGCGGATCTTGTCCCCCATCTGCTCGATCGCCGACGGGTCCGGCCCGACCCAGGTCAGGCCGGCGTTGATCACGGCCTGCGCGAACCCGGCGCTCTCGGCGAGGAACCCGTAACCGGGGTGGACCGCAGCGGCGCCCGCCTTCCGTGCCACGTCGATCAGCAGCACGCTGTCCAGGTAACTCTGCGCGGGTGCCGGCTCGCCGATGTAGACGGCCTCGTCGGCCTCCTGCACGTACGGCAGCGACGCGTCCGCGTCGGAGTAGACGGCGATGGCCCTGATGCCCATCCGGCGGGCGGTGCGGATGACCCGGCGGGCGATCTCACCCCGGTTCGCGATCAGCACAGAAGGAAACACGCGCAGCAGCCTACGGGACCGAGGTCACAGGCCGAGCACCGACTGTCTGCCCACCAGCCTGCTCAGCGCCTCGACCACTCGCGGGTCGTACTCGGACGCCGTGTCCAGCCGCAGCCGCTGCACCGCGGCCGCCGCCCTGCTGGGCTCCACCGAGCTGCCCACCAGGTCGTCGAACGCGTTGGCCGCGCGGATGATGCGGCTGCTGAGCGGCGGCTCCTGACCGCGGCCCGCGGGCCTGAAGGGGTCGCTCTGCCGCCGGACGACGTCAGCGACCGCATCCAGCACCCCGGCCTGCTCGATGACCTCGGCGCCGTATTCGGCGATCCGGCGCTGCTCCTCCCGCACCACGAGCACCGTGGCACCGCCGGGTATCGGGTCGCGCAGCGACAGCTGCCCGATGTCGTGCATGAGCGCCGCATACTCCAGCTCGAGCAACTGCGGCTCGGGCATGCCGAGCTCGCGCCCGATCGCGACCGACAGCCGGCTCACCCGCGCCGAGTGCCCGGCCTCCACGTACCCGCCGATCTCGGTGACCCGGGCCAGCGCTCGAACCGTCTGCAGGTAGGTCGCCCTGATCCCGGCGTACCGGCGCAGCGCGACCTGGGTGACGAGCAGCGGCGCGGTGAACACGGCCACCGCCCAGAGCCCCATGATCTCGGCGGCGAACGCGATGAGTATCGCCGACGCGCCCACCGCCGCGCCGAGCGGCAGCTGCACGCGCAGCTCGTCGAGCAGCGCCACGCCGAACCTGGCCCGCAGCACGTCCGTCCTGATGAGCGCCGCGATCACCGCTTCCACGAGCCAGGCCACGATCACCAGGGAGACCATGACGGGCAGTTCCGACCACCACCGGCTGCCGATCAGCGAGGCGTTCGCCAGCGGCCGGAAGATGGCCGCGACGCACGCCACCGCGAGCAGCCGGGCCGCCATGGCGGGCAGCCGGGCCGGGCGGCCCACCGCCAAGTGGGGCAGCGCCCCGATGATCATCCCGAGCGCTGCCACCGCGATGACCTGCTGCGGACTCTGCCGCGCCGGCTCGTTTCCGATGTTGAGCAGCAGCGCGTACGCCAGGGCGCCTGCCATGGCGATGGGGGCCGTTTCCCTGTCGCCTGGCATGGTGAGCCGCAGCAGCTCGCCGAACGCGATCAGCGCGCCGAACGCGACCGCCACGCGGACGTCCTTGACGCCGGCCACCGCGGTCTGCGCGACCGCCGCGATCAGCAGCAGCCCGGCGAAGACGACGAGCAGCGACTGGGCGGAGTCGAGAACCTGGCGGGGGAAACCACGTGGCTCGTACTGTGGCGGGCCCACGGACGTCAGAGGCTCTCGATGGCCCGCAGCGGCTCCGCGGGGGCGCTAGGGTCAGACTCCGGATCCGCGAGTCCGGCCGTCAGCGCGTCAGCGGCGGCGCTCTCGCCGACGGCGCCCGCGGCCTCGCCTGCCACGCTTTCCGGCCCCTTCCAGCCGTCGCGTTCGATGGCCGTGACGAAGGCGTCGACAAACGCGGGGTCGAACTGGGTGCCCGCCCACTTGCGCAGCTCGGTGATCCCCTCGGGCACCGACCGCGCCCCTCGGTAGGACCGGTTGGACGTCATCGCGTCGAACGCGTCAGCCACCGCGAGCACCCGGGCGAACTCGGGGATCTCGTCGCCCGCCAGGCCCATCGGATAGCCCTTGCCGTCGATTCGCTCGTGATGGTGCATGATGCCGGCCAGTGCCTCGTCGAGGAACCCGATTTCCCGCACGATGTCGAGGCCGCGCATCGGATGCAGCTGAATGGCGGCGTACTCGTCGTCGGTGAGGGAGCCGTTCTTCTGCAAGACCGACGTAGGGACGCCAAGCTTGCCGACGTCGTGCAGCATGCCTGCGTACCTGATCGCCTCGGCCCGTTCGGCGCGCATCCCGATCTCGCGCGCGATCATCACGGATCCGCGGGACACCCGCTCGCTATGCCCCCGAGTGTAGAAGTCCTTGGTCTCCACGGCCTGGCACAGCGCGCTCACCGTCGCTTCGTAGGAGCGCTGCTGCGCGGCGAACTGCGCCACGGCCCAGCGGGCGATGAAGACGGGGATCAGCACGAAAACCGGCGTGAACGGCCCGAGCACGCTCCACAGTGCCGCGATCAGCAGGCCGAAGGCGCCGTAGCCCAGGTCGGTGAACAGCAGCTTGAAGTCGAGCCCGACGCGGCCGGCCGGGGCGCCGGGTTCCCTGGTCAGCCACAGCACGCCGCGCAGCAGCGAGAAGTTGACAATCACATGCGCCGCGTCGGCGCCGACGAACGGCCCGATGATGCCGGGGAAGGCACTCGGTCCTGGGGTGCCCACGTGGCCGCCGAACAGCAAGAACGTCCGCCCGGCCAGGTAGGCGCTGAGCGCGAACATGCCGGCGTTGAAAAGCCGCTGCGGCACACTGGGGCCGCGGCGGACGCCGAGCAGTGTGCAGGCGCCGACGATAGCGGCGCCGACAGGCCCGACCAGGAGGACCGCCGCCAGGCTCGCGGTACTGTTCGCGGACCAGGCGAGGCTGCGGGACTTCAGCACCGTGGCGATGGACTCGCAGGCGACGACGAGCAGGCCGAGCACCACGACTTGGGCCCAGTTAATTCCCGCGAAGGGCCCGCGGGCTATGGCTACCACGGCCGCGGCGATCACCGCGCCTATATAAAGCCAGGCGATTCGTGAGAGCTTGCCCACGCTCCCCCCTCATAGCCGGCTGTCGACCCGAATCGCACCTCTCGGCCGTCGCTAACCCCAGGAAACGCCGGAGGCTATAAGGACGGCCGCGAATCGCCTCCTTGACCCGTACGCGGTCGGGGATGGAGTACCGGATGCCCGCATGCGGATAGTCCTCCCTCGCAAAAGCTGACGGCGCAGCGTTGCCGTCCAACGACAGGATAACGTGGCCGCGCGAATTCGCGCAGACCCAAAGATGGCCGCAAACTGACGGCTAACACCTGGTTACCCTGTGCGACAGGAGCCTGTTATTCGGTAAGCTCAATCTCCGCTTGAACTTGCCTGATCCGCACCAGGACTTTGGTGCGCAACTCGCTCGGCGCGGGATCGCAGCCGCAATGCTTTGCGACCAGACGCTTGACCGCCTCTTCGAGCCCGAACTCGCGAAGGCACGGCCCGCACTCGTCCAAATGCTGCCTGATGCTCTCGCAATCGTCGTCGGATACCTCGCCGTCCAGGTACCAGTAGACCCGGTCGAGCACCTCGCTACACGGAGTCTCGTGAGGGTTCCCGCAGCTCATGACCTGTCCTCCTCGGCCTGTACGGCCTCGGCCTGAGCGCTCCCCACCTGAGCAGCATCAGCCTGCGCCCGAACCAGTCCACGCTCGGCGGCGTAGTCCTGGAGCAGCTCCCGCAGCTGGCGGCGACCGCGGTGGAGCCGTGACATCACGGTACCTATCGGCGTCCCCATAATGTCGGCGATTTCCTTATACGCGAAGCCTTCGACATCGGCCAGGTAGACCGCGATGCGAAACTCTTCTGGCAGCGACTGCAGCGCCGTCTTGATGTCGGAGTCTGGCAGCCTCTCCAGCGCCTCGGCCTCGGCGGACTTGAGGCCG
>DATBBI010000031.1:0-1892 GCA_036271115.1 Trebonia sp. | reverse complement strand
CGACGGGTACACCGCGGGCGCCGCGCGGCCTGCCGCCACGCTGCTGATGACGGCCGGCACGAGCCGCGACCGGCTGGTGCTCACCGCTGACGACGCCGCGATCGCCGCCGACGGCTCGGACGCCACCAGGATCACGTTCCGAGCCGCCGACGCCTACGGCAACCACCGGCCGGGCGTGACCGGCGACGTCGCGCTGTCCGTCCGCGGGCCTGCGGTCCTCATCGGGAGCAACCCCTTCCCGTTCGGGGAATCCGGCGGGGTCGGCGGCGCGTTCCTGCGGTCGCTGCCCGGCGAGACGGGCACCGTGACCGTCACCGCACGGCACCCCGGCCTCGGGGCAGCGGCGGTGACCGTGCGCGTCAGCCAGGCTGACGCTGGCACCGCGTAGGCGGCGGAGTCGCCGGCACGGCCCGTGGTTCCCGCGCAGGCGCCCCGGGTGGCCCCGTAAGCTGACGGCGATGAAGGTGACTGTTGCCGAACTCGGGCCCGCCGAGTTCCGGTCTGCGATCGACGGATTCGTGGCCGTGTACGCGGCCGCGATGAAGCCGCCGGAGCGGATGCTCGCCGGGCGGGACATCATCATGGAACGGCACACCGCCAACCCCGGCTTCCGCGGGCTGGCGGCGCTCGTCGACCAGAACGCCCTCGCCGGGTTCACCTACGGGTTCCACGGCGCCCCCGGGCAGTGGTGGCACGACGTCGTGGCCGGTGCTCTCGCGCTGGGGCCGCGCGACGGCCGGGCCTATCTCGACGACTCCTTCGAGGTCGCCGAACTGCACGTCGTCCCCGCCTACCAGGGCATGGGCATCGGCAGGGAGCTGCTGATGCGGCTGACCGCGGACCGCCAGGAACGCACCGCCGTGCTGTCCACCATGGACACCGAGTCGCCCGCCAGGCGGCTGTACCGGACGGCCGGATTCACCGACCTGCTGACCGGGTTCCGGTTCTCCGGCGGCGAGCCGCCCTACGCCGTGATGGGCGCGCGGCTGCCGCTCTGGTCACCGCCGGCAGACGCGGGGGACGACGCGCCTGACCAGCCCTGGCCGCGCTCGCCAAGGCCGAGCAGCTGATAGATCTCCCTGGTCGCGCGGGACCAGTTGAGCGTGTAGAAGTGCAGTCCCGGCGCGTCCTCGGCGAGCAGCCGCTCCGCCAGCGCGGCGGCGTAGCTGACGCCGATCTCCCTGATCGCCGCCTTGTCAGCCTTCTCGTCGGCCTTCCGCAGCCGGGCCAGCAGGTCGGGGGGCACCTTGCAGCCGCCGAGCTCGAGCGCGCGCTCCACCACCCGCAGGCTGGTGACCGGCATGATGCCGGGGATGATCGGCACGTCGCACCCGTGCCGGCCGACCCGGTCCCGCAGCCGCAGGTAGTCCTCCGCGTAGAAGAACATCTGCGTGACCGCGAAGTCCGCGCCTGCCCGGCACTTGTCCACGAAGTACCTGGTGTCCGTCTCCGCGTCGGGCGACCGCGGGTGCAGCTCGGGGAACGCGGCGACGCCGACGCAGAAGTCGCCGGACGCCTTGACCAGCCGCACCAGCTCCGCGGCGTGCGCGAGGCCGCGCGGGTGCCGCACCCATTCGGCGTTGGGGTCGCCTGGCGGGTCGCCGCGCAGCGCCAGCACGTTGCGCACGCCGACGTCGGCGTAGGAGCCGACCACGTGCCGCAGCTCCTGGACGGAGTGGCTCACCGCGGTCAGGTGCCCCACCGGGGTCAGCGACGTCTGCGCGGCGATCTTTCCGGTCACCCGCACGGTCCGGTCCCTGGTGGAGCCGCCGGCGCCGTACGTCACCGAGACGAAGGTCGGCTTCAGCGGCTCGAGCTGCCGGATCGCCCGCCACAGCTGCTGCTCCTCGAGCTGCGTCTTCGGCGGCATGAACTCGAAGGAGAACGACCGC
>DATBBI010000030.1:0-4243 GCA_036271115.1 Trebonia sp. | reverse complement strand
CCGACGCCGGCCGCGCGGAACAGGCTGCGCCGGGAAACACCGCCACCGTCCGGCTTGCCCGGACTGGGCTGATCAGTCTGATCGGTCATGATCTGAATATCTCCTTCCGCAAGGATGCGGAAATTTTGGCAGAGGGAAGCGGGAAATCTTTGGTCAGAGTGTTGAAATGGGAGGTCGAATTGTCAACACACTGTTCTAGTATTCGGGACATGCCACAGGCAGACAGCGGCGCGGGCTTTTCGCAGTCGCTGGAGCGCGGCCTCGCCGTCCTCAGCTCGTTCACTCCCGAGCGGCCCGAACTCGGGATCAGTGAGCTGGCGCGCATGCTCGCCCTCACCCGCAGCACCACCCACCGGTACGTGGCGACCCTCGCCACGCTCGGCTATCTCCACCAGGACGAGGCCACCCGCAAGTACCGCCTCGGCCCCCGGGTCCTCGACCTGGGGTTCGCGGTGCTCGGCTCGCTGGAATTGCGTGAGATCGCGGCGCCGCACCTGCGGCGGCTCGCCGAGACGACCGGGCACACCGCGAACCTCGCCGTCCGCGACGACACCGACGCGATCTTGATCGACCGGGTCCGCGGCCGGCCCTGTCGCTATCACCACTTCGAGTTCAGCCTGCACATCGGCTCGCGACTGCCGCTGTACTGCAGCGCCACCGGCAAGACCCTGCTCGCCTTCCTGCCCCGCCAGGATATCGACCGGCTGCTGGACACGATCGACCTCACGCAGCGCGGTCCCCGCACGCTGACCGACAGGACCGCGCTGCTCGCCGAGCTGGAGCAGGTGCGCCGCACCGGGATCGCGGTCAACGACGAGGAGCTCGACAACGCCTTGCGGTCCATCGCCGCCCCGGTGCGCTCGCGCAGCGGCACGGTCGTCGCGGCCGTCAACCTCGCCATCCCGTGGTCGCCGGTTGCGATGTCCGAGCTGGTCGCCCTGCTCGGGCCCGCCGTCCAGGGCGCCGCGCGGCAGATCTCGGCGCGGGTCGTCTGACCAGGGCGTCAGGGCGTTATGGCGTTACCCGGGAAAATCGACGCGCATCACCACGCGCCGCGCGCTGGGGCGGCTCACCTCGGTAAACCCCGCCTCGGCGAAGACCTGGCGGGCCCCGACGTGCAGCTCGCCCCAGGTGATCTCCTTGCCAGGCTGGGTGATCATCGCGTACGCCTCGAGCGCCCTGGCGCCGTTGGCCCTGGCGTAGCCGACCGTGGCGGCGGCGAGCCCGTAGGTGATGCCGCGCTTGCGGTATCCCTTGCGGGTCGCGAAACAGGTCACCGCCCAGACCCCGTCGTCGGCCTTGTCCTCGTGCCGGCCCTTCCAGACCGTGGGCAGGCCCATCAGCCGCGGGTATTCGGTGCGCGGCTCCACGGCGACCCAGCCGACCGGCTCGCCGCCCAGGTAGGCCACCAGCCCGGTGGTGTTCTCTGATGCCGGGTCGTCGCAGTTCGCCTGGTCGCGGAGCTGGCCTTGCCGGTCCTCGGGGGTGCCCTGGCTCCAGAGCCAGCCGCGCGTCTTGAACCACTGGCAGTAGCACCTGCCCGGGTAGTCCGAGGTGCCGAAGATCGCCCGCAGGTCCGCCCACGACGCCTCGTTCGCCGGGACGATCCTCAGCTCGTCCGCCGTGATCGGCGCCCGCGCGCCGGCGTGGCTCATGCCAGGCACGATAGCGTGAGTCCCGGACGGTCTACGACCGGGATGGAGGCGGGCCTTGGCCCACGACCTGAGCCCCACCGCGCGGGCGCTGCTGGCCCTCGAAGCCATCCAGAACACTCCCGGCATCACCGCACAGCGCCTCGGCGACCGGCTCGGGGTCACCGAGCGGGCCGCCCGGCGCTACGTCGCGATCCTGCGCGAGGCGGAGCTGCCGATCGAGTCGGTCAGCGGTCCCTACGGCGGCTACCAGGTGGGGCGCGGCCTGCGGCTGCCGCCGCTGACGTTCACCGCCGCCGAGGCGATGGGCCTGGTCATGGCCGTCCTGGAGGGCCACAGGAACGCGGCCGACCCCGCCGACCTGGTGGGCGGCGCGCTCGGCAAGATCATCCGGGTGCTGCCCGAGCGGGTCGCCGGCCCCGTCAGGGCGGTGCGCGCGGTCACCGTTCCGCCGCCTTATGGCGAGACCCGGGTCAGCCCCGAGCTGACGACCGCGCTGATCGAATCGTGCGCGGCCGGGCGCCGGCTGCGCCTTGCGTACCGGACGGCGAAGGCGGACCGGACGATGGAGGTCGACCCCTGGGCCGTCGTGCTGCGGCACAGCCGCTGGTACCTGCTGGGCTGGTCGCACACGGCCGGGGCGCGGCGGGTGCTGCGCGTCGACAAGATCGCCGCGGCCGAGCCGCTGCCTGAGGAGTTCACGCCGCCGGCCGGCCTCGACGCGCTGCGCGCCCTTGAGGAGCACCTGTCCCAGGGCTGGCGCTACCCCGTCGAGGTCCTCGTCGAGGCCACGGTCCCGGAGACGTCGTACTGGGTTCCGCGCAGCATGGGGCTGCTGGAACCGGCCGACGGCGACCGGACGCTGATCCGGGCGACGACCGACAACCCTGACTGGTACGCCGGGCGGCTCGCGGCCATCGAGGCCTCCTTCCGGGTGCTCGGCGGCGCCGAACTCCGGCGGGCCGTTACGGCGCTCGGCCGGCGGCTGGTGCGGGCCGCCGGCCAGTCCGGCGAGTAGACGCGAGCAGTCAGGTGATGTCGCGGCGGACGGTGGTGCGGGCGGCGACCAGCGCCCCCGCCAGCGCGATGGCCACCAGCAGGGCCGTGGCGGCTGCGAACGGTAGTGGGGCCACGCCGCTGGCCGGACTGAAGCCGGCCTCGCCGAGCGGCGTGCCGGCCAGCGAGGTCGCGGCCGTGTAGGGCAGGTACGGCCTGGCCGCGCCGAACAGGCCGCCGATCAGCGATTCCAGCAGCAGCGTCCACACGAAGACGCCGACCACTGCGGCGAGCTGGGAACGCACCAGCGTGCCGACGACCACGCCGATCGCGCCGAGCAGCGCGGTGCCCACCACGCGGCCGATGCTCCAGTCGGCGAGCGTGCCCGCGCCGATGACCAGGCGGTAGCCATGGGCGGCGGTGAACGACAGGCCGACAGCCAGCGCCGTGAGGGAGCCGACGATGCCGAAGACCGCGCCGCCTATCGCCCCGACGACGGCCTTGGCGGCCAGCACGCGGTTGCGGCCGGGCACCGCCAGGTAGGTGTTCGTCGCGGTGTGATGCCGGAACTCGCCGCTGGATATCGTCACGCCGAGCACCAGGGCGATGATCATGCTCCACACGCCCCCGGCGATGATCGTGGTCTGCCCGGCGGCGGTGAACAGCGGCTCGGGGCCGCCGCTGGGGCTGCCGGCCCGGGACGCCGCGATCGACGTCCACACCGGGGTAAGCACGGCCACCACGGCGAGCAGCCCGTAGCCGAGCCGGGTGCTTGTCAGCTTCAGCAGCTCGATGCGAACGGCTCTCGTGAACCCGCCCCGCAGTGCCCGGGGAGCGGCGATGGGGAAAACGAGCTCGGTCATCGGGATGATGCCTCCCTGGTCAGCTGGAAGAACGTCTCTTCGAGGCCCACCCCGCCGGCAGTCAGCTCGGCTACCGGGCCCTGGGCGACGAGGCGGCCGCCGTCGATGATCACCACCGAGTCGACGGTCTGCGCGACCTCCGCGAGCAGGTGGCTGGACACCAGGACGGTGCCGCCTTCCGCGGCGAACCCGCGCAGCAGGCCGCGCAGCCAGCGGACGCCCTCCGGGTCGAGCCCGTTGGCCGGCTCGTCGAGGATCAGCACCTCGGGGTCGGCGAGCAGCGCGGTGGCCAGGCCGAGCCGCTGCCGCATGCCGAGCGAGAAGCCGCCGATCCGGCGGTCCGCCGCGCCGGCGAGCCCCACCAGGTCGAGGACATCCTCGATCCTGGACGCGTCGGCGTCCGCCGCCAGCGCCTGGATCCGCAGCTGCGCGCGGGCGGTCCGTCCCGGGTGGAAGCCCGCCGCCTCGAGTACGGCGCCCACTTGGTGCAGCGGCTCAGGGAGCTCCCGGTAGGGGTGGCCGTCGATGGTGGCGGTGCCCGCGTCGGCGGTCACCAGGCCGAGAAGGATGCGGAGGGTGGTGGTCTTGCCCGCGCCGTTCGGGCCGAGGAATCCGGTCACGGTGCCCGGCGTGACGTCGAAGCTGAGGCCGTTCACCGCGGTCACCGGGCCGAACCGCTTGACGAGCCCGCGTATCTGGATAGTTGCCATGGCAGCAAGCGTGCGGCCCGCG
>DATBBI010000029.1:0-4129 GCA_036271115.1 Trebonia sp. | reverse complement strand
CGACCTGGTGTCCGGCGGCACCGACAACCACCTGCTGCTCGTGGACCTGACCTCGAAGGGGATCGGCGGCAAGCCGGCCGCCAAGGCCCTGGACCGGGCCGGCATCGAGCTGAACTTCAACACGGTCCCGTTCGACCCGCGCCGCCCGTTCGACCCGTCAGGCATCAGGCTCGGCACTCCGGCGATCACCACCAGGGGCCTGACCGAGCAGCACATGCCCCAGCTCGCAGCCTGGATGGACGAGGCGATCACCGCCGCCGCCAAGGACGACGACGGCCCCCTGGAGCGCATCGCCGCCGAGATCCGCGACCTCCTCACGGCCTTCCCGGCTCCCGGCTGGTCCCCCCAGCCGTAACCCGGTCCGGCCGGCGGGACACCGCCGTACGTTCTGGATGACCGCTTTCATCGCCCGTTGTCGGCCGCCACCGCGATTCCCCCTCAGCCCGCCGCTTACGTGGCGAACTGATAACAGCAGCATCATAAGATATATTTGACCACGTGTTCGATTGAACTTATATTCGAACTCGTGGTTCGGGTGTACGGGGAACCGGTCGAGGTGCAGGCGAGAGATGACGGTCGCCCGGCCCGGTTCGTATGGCGGGGCAGGCTCTACGCGGTGCGGTCGATCACCGGCCACTGGGTGGTCAACAGGGAGTGGTGGCGGGAGCGCGACGTGCCCGTGCAGCCAGAACTGGAGTTCTGGCGGGTGGAGGCGTCCGCGGGGCAGGGGACGTCGGCGGGCACCTACGAGCTGCGCCGCGACGTGGCGGCCGGCACCTGGACGCTGTCGCGGGTCGCGGATTGACCGCGACCGGCCCGGTCACCGGGTTCGCGCACCTGCACGTCGCGTCGTCGTACTCGCTGCGCTACGGCACGGCGAGCCCGGCGAAGCTGGCCGCGCGGGCGGCCGAGCTCGGCATGCCGTCGCTCGCGCTGACCGACCGTGACGGGCTGTACGGCGCGTTCAAGCACGTCAGGGCCTGCGCCGACGCCGGGATCAAGCCGCTCCTCGGCGCTGACCTGGCGCTGCGCGGCGGGGGCGTCGGGGGCGCCGGGGGCGCCGGACCGGTGACCGGGCGGGTGACGCTGCTCGCGACCGGCCGTCAGGGCTGGGCCTCCCTCTGCCGCCTGGTCAGCGCCGCGCACGCGGCGTCAGCCGAGCCCGGCGACGACCGCGACGACGCCCCGGCCGTGACGCAAGACCTGATCCTCGAGCACGCGGCCGGGCTCATCGTCCTCCTCGGCCCGGGCAGCGACGTGGGCCGGGCGGTCGCCGCCCGCCGCCGGGACGAGGCCGGCCGGGCGCTGGCCCGCTGGCGCCGGCACGCCGAGGTAGCCGTCGAGATCGTGGACCACCTGGAGCCGCACAGCACGTTCCGCGCGGCGCGGCTGGCGGAGCTCGCCGCCGGCGCCGACGTGCCCGCCGTGCTGACCAACGCCGTCAGGTACCTGGAACCGGTCGACAGCCTCGCCGCCCAGATCCTCGACGCGGCGCGGCGCCTGGTCCCGCTCGGCTCGCCGCGGCTGGTCCCGCACAACGGCCGCGCCTACCTGGCCGGCCCCGCCGACATGGCGGTCACCGCCGAACGCGTGGCCGCCGCCATGAGCGCCCCGCGCGCCAGGCGCACCGCCATCAGCCTCCTGCAGGCGACCGTCGGCCTGGCGGCGCGCTGCGCCCTCGACCCGGGCGCGGACCTGGGCATCGGTGATCAGCACTTGCCGGAGACCGCGGGCAGCGCTGCCGAGCAGCAGCAGGAGCTCCGCGCCCGCTGCGAGGACGCGGTCCTGTGCGGCCGGTACCGGTCGTACAGCCACCGCCCGCGGGGGACCAGCCGCAGGCAGGCCGCCAAGACGGCCAGGGAACGCCTCGAGCACGAGCTGAACATCATCGCGCAAACCCGCATGGCCCCCTATTTCCTCACCGTGGCCGACGTCGCGGACCGCATCAGGGCCCGCGGTATCCGCTGCGCCGTCCGCGGCTCCGGCGCGGGCAGTTTCGTCAACCACCTGCTCGGCATCAGCGCGATCGACCCGATCGAGCACGACCTGCTCATGGAGCGGTTCCTGTCCCCGGTGCGGGTGACGATGCCGGACATCGACCTGGACGTGGAATCGGCGCGGCGGCTCGAGGCGTACCGGATCATCATCGACGCATACGGAGCGGCGCGGACCGCCTGCGTCTGCATGATGGAGACGTACCGGGCGAGGAGCGCCATCAGGGATGTGGCCGCCGCGATGTCCCTGCCCCCCGACGAGATCGGCGCCATCGCCAAGGCCTTCCCGCACATCCGCGCCAGCCACATCACCGCCGCGCTCGGCGAGCTCCCCGAGCTGCGCCGGTCCCGGCTGGCCGCGGCGCAGCTCGCCACCGTCTTCCAGCTCGCACAGCAGCTCGACGGCCTGCCGCGGCACGTCGCCATGCATCCGTGCGGCGTGCTGCTGTCCGACAGGACGCTGCTCGACCGCACGGCGGTGCAGCGCAGTGCCGAGGGGTTCCCGCTCAGCCAGCTGGACAAGGACGACGCGGAGATCGCCGGCGTGATCAAGCTCGACGTGCTCGGCGTGCGGATGCAGTCCGCGATGGCCCACACGCTGACCGAGATCAGGCGGACCGCAGGCGATTCGATCGACCTCGACGAGATCCAGCGGGACGACACGGACACCTACGCGATGATCCAGCGGTCCCGCACGATCGGCTGCTTCCAGATCGAGTCGCCAGGCCAGCGGGAGCTGGTGAAGAAGCTCGCCCCGCGCGACATCGACGACCTCATCGTGGACATCTCGCTGTTCCGCCCGGGCCCGGTCAACTCGGACATGATCAGCCCGTTCCTGCGCGTCAGGCACGGGCTGGCCACACCGAGCTTCCCGCACTCGGAGCTGCGCGACGCGCTGGAGGAGACCGGGGGAGTGGTGGTCTTCCACGAGCAGGTGCTGCGGATCATCGACGCGATGACCGGGTGCGGCCTGTCCGACGCGGACCTGGTCCGCAGGCACCTGTCGACGGAGGACGGGCCGCGGCGGACCGAGCCGTGGTTCCGCACGCGGGCGCTCGCCCGCGGCTTCGACCCGGTGACGGTGGCGCGGGTGTGGGAGGTGGTGGCGGCGTTCGGCGGCTTCGGGTTCTGCAAGGCGCACGCCGCCGCGTTCGCGATCCCGGTGTACCAGTCGGCGTGGCTGAAGCAGCACTACCCGGCCGCGTTCTACGCCGGGGTGCTCACCCACGACCCGGGCATGTACCCCAAGCGCGTCATCGTCCAGGACGCCCGGCTGGCCGGCGTCGAGGTGCTCGGCTTGGACGTCAACGCGTCCGCCGGAGAGTGGCGCGTGGACGACCGGGACAGCCAGGACATCCGGGTCTCCCTCCGCGAGGTGAAGGGCATCAGCGACGCCGAGGTAGACCGGATCGTCTCCGGCCAGCCGTACACCTGCCTGCGTGACTTCTGGGAACGTGCGCGAGTCTCCCGCCCGGTCGCCGAGCGACTGGTCCTGACCGGCGCCTTCGACTCCCTCTACGCCGTCGCCTCCGAGCGCCCGACCCGGCGGGACCTGCTCGCCAGGGTTGGCGTGCTCGCCAGGCAGGACTCTCCCGCGCGGCTCGCTCCCACCCTCGACCTTTTCGGCGACGCGGAGGCGGCCGACGGCATGGCCGGCCTGGTGCCCGCGGGCCAGCTGCGCGAGCTCGAGCCCGACGAACGCGTCGCCGCCGAACTCGAGATCCTCGGCTTCGACATCAGCAGGCACGTGCTCGACTTCTACACGGACCTGCTTGCCGGGCTCGGCGTGGTCCGCTCGACGGAGCTGGACGACCACGAGAACGGCGAAACGGTGCTGGTCGCCGGCGTGCAAGTCGCGACGCAAACCCCGGCGGTCCGGTCCGGTCAGCGGATCATCTTCGCGTCGCTTGACGACGCGGCCGGGCTGGTGGACCTGGCATTCTTCGAGTCGGTGCAGGACCGGTGCGCGGCGCGGCTGTTCGGCTCCTGGCTGTTGCTCGTCCGCGGCCGGGTCCGCCGCGCGGGCGCGGGCCCGATGGCCGTCACGGTCAACGCGACCGAATGCTGGGACATCCCGGCCCTCGAGGAGATCCGCCTGGCCAGCGGCCTGGCCGCGGTCCGCGGTGCGATGGCCA
>DATBBI010000028.1:0-11910 GCA_036271115.1 Trebonia sp. | reverse complement strand
AGCGGCCAGCAGCGGCTCGAGCAGCCATCGGTAGGTGCTGTACTCGGTGCGGATGTGCTCGGCGTAGTCGGCGGCGGTGTACCCGTCCGCCGGGTCGGCGGCGGCGCCCGCGAACCAGCCGGCGAAGATCTCGCTCGCCTCGCGCGGCTGGAAGTCGTAGATGAGATCCCGCAGCCGCAGCACGCCGCCAGGCGGCAGCATGTCCGCGATCCGCTGCAGCGCGATCCCCTTCCAGAAGTCGGGGACCTGGTGCAGCGCGTTCCTGGTGTAGACGCCGCCGACGGGCGGCCCCTCGTGGGCGTAGCTGAAGAACCCCGCGTGCACGCAGTCGAGGTTGTCCGCGCCCGCGGTGGCGGCCTTCTGCCGCAGGGCGTCCACCATGACGGGCGAGACGTCGGCCGCGACGACGCGCCCGAACCGCCGCGCGGCGGGAATCGCGAACTGTCCGGTGCCGGCGCCGAGGTCGACCACCGTGGACGACCTGCCGAGCCCCCGCGCATCGAACGCCGCCAGGTCCTCGGCAGGATCCGGATATCCCTGCTTCTTGTCGTAACCCGCGATGAACGCCGCGTCCAAGTGCTCGGGACCCGCGTGCGCCAGTTCGTCCAGCATCCATATCTCGGCCATGCCCGTGATTCTCCCCGCCGCGACCGGCCCGCGTCACGAGGACAGCAGCGACACGTGGCCGATGGCTAACACCCCTTCGTCCGGTGGCAGTCGGTAAATATTCGGGCACTTCGGCGATCAGCCGGTAACATTCGGGCATCACCTAGCATTCTGGATCTGGAGGACGCACGTGGTTTCGCAGGCGAGCAGGCTGGCTGACGTCCGGTATGACATCCGGGGGCCGGTACTGCGCCGAGCTCGCCAGCTCGAGGCCGAGGGTCACCAGATCCTCAAGCTGAACCTCGGGAACCCCGCGCCGTTCGGCATGGTCGCACCGGACGCGGTCGTGCAGCAGGTCGCGGCCAGCGTCGCGGACTCTCAGGGCTACAGCGACGCGCGCGGCATCGCGCCGGCCCGCGAGGCGGTGGCCGCCTACTACGACCGCATCGGCGTCGAAGGCGTCACCGCCGACGACGTATTCCTCGGCAACGGCGTGTCCGAACTCATCGTCATGTCCCTCCAGGCCCTCCTCAACCCGGGCGACGAGGTCCTCGTGCCGAGCCCGGACTACCCGCTGTGGACCGGCGCCGTGAGCCTCTGCGGCGGCCGCGCGGTGCACTACCGCTGCCGGGAAGACCTGGACTGGAACCCGGACACCGAGCACGTCCGGGCCCAGATCAGCGACCGCACCAGGGCGATCGTGATTATCAACCCGAACAACCCCACCGGCGCGGTGTACTCGCGGGAAACGCTGATCGAGCTGCTCGACATAGCCCGCAAGAACAACCTGCTCGTCCTCACCGACGAGATCTACGACCAGATCCTGTACGACGGCGCGCAGCACCACTGCGCCGCGGCCCTCGCCCCCGACCTGCCGGTCCTGACCATGGGCGGCATGTCCAAGACGTACCGGCTCGCCGGCTTCCGGTCGGGCTGGCTGGTGGTCTCCGGCCCGAAGGAGCCGATCGCCGAGTACCTGGACGGCCTCGAGCTCCTCGCCAACATGCGGCTGTGCCCGAACGTCCCCGCCCAGCACGCCATCCCCGCCGCGCTCGACGGCGGCATCGATATCAGCGGGCTGCTGCGCCCCGGCGGCCGGCTGTACGACCAGCGGGACCGCGGCTGGCAGATGCTCACCGAGATCCCCGGCGTGGACTGCTACAAGCCGGCCGGCGCGCTGTACCTGTTCCCCCGCCTCGACCCGGAGGTGCACAAGATCGTCGACGACCAGAAGATGGTCATCGACCTGCTGGAGCAGCAGTACCTGCTGCTGTCGCACGGCACCGGGTTCAACCTGCCGTCCGCGGACCACCTGCGGGTGGTGTTCCTGGCCAGCGTTCCGGTCCTGGAAGACGCGATCGGCCGGCTCGCGACGTTCCTCGCCACCTACAAGCAGTAACCCGGGCTTGACCTTGCCCTTGGGGGAATGTCCAGGCTGAGTGGCGTGAAGCTCCTGACGATCGGTGAGTTCGCCCGCGCGTCCCGGCTGTCGCCGAAGGCGCTGCGGCTGTACGACGAGCTCGGCCTGCTGCGCCCGGTCCGGGTCGACGAGTACTCCGGCTACCGGTACTACTCGCCGGACCAACTGGAGGCGGCCCGCCTGATCGCGTGGCTGCGCCGCGCCGGCCTGCCGCTCGCGACGATCGCCGAGATCAACGGCCGTCCCCCGGCCGAGGTCGCCGCCGCCGTGACGGCTTTCCTCCGGGTGGCCGAGGCCGAGTTTTCCGAACGGAAGGGGCTTGCTCTATTTCTGCTCGATTACTTGTCAGAAGGGCAAACCGCCATGTCAGGAACCCAGCTCGCCATCCGCTACGCCGCCGCCTCCGACATCGGCCGTGAGCGCGACCGCAACCAGGACGCCGCCTACGCAGGAACCCGGCTGCTCGCCGTCGCCGACGGCTGGGGTCCCGGCGGCGACGCGGCAAGCGAAGCCGTCATCGACGCGCTTCGCCCGCTCGAATCCGCCGAATCCGCGGGCGACCTGCTCAACGCGCTGTCCGACGCGATCACGGCGGCGACCTCGTCGCTGCGCGCCGCCGCCGAGTCCGACCCGGAGGTCGCGGACAGCGGCAGCACGCTCACCGCGATGCTCTGGTCCGGGTCGCGACTCGCCCTGGTGCACATCGGCGACAGCCGCGCCTACCTGCTGCGCGACGGCGGCCTGTTCCAGATCACCCACGACCACTCGGTCGTCCAGTCGCTGATCGACGCCGGGCGGCTGACGCCGGAAGAGGCGTGGTCGCACCCGCAGCGAGCGATGCTGCTCAAGTCGCTCGGCGCCACCGCCGAGACGCCCGACCTGTCACTGCACGACGCCCAGGCCGGCGACCGCTACCTGCTGTGCTCCGACGGCCTGTCCGCCGTCGTCCCGGCGGCGGACATCAGGGAGACGCTCGCGGCCCCGGAGACGGCGCCCGCCGACGTGGTCCAGCGCCTGATACAGCTGGCCAACGCGGCAGGCGGCCCAGACAACATCGCCTGCGTCGTCGCGGACGTGACAGCAGCGGCATAGCCGCCGCTTCTTGCTGTTATCAGGAAGCGGGTTGCCATCTTCCTATCGGTTACGCATCTTCCCATCAGTTATGACCACTTTAGTGTCTGATTTGTCCGGATTATCCCCACGGAACTGATGGGAAGATGACCGGCCGCCGCGCTGCTGCATTTGGGCGGCATAGCGAGGTCCGCTTCTTGCTGTTATCGACGGGTAGGCGGCGCGGACGCCTAGCCCCGGCGGCCGGGGCGCGAGGCTCCAGCCGCTTCTTGCTGTTATCACGTCGGGCGGCATGGGGAGGGGTGGCGGCAGGACGGGGAGGGGTGGGGCGGGTGGCGGCAGGACGCGTGGGTGAGGCAGGTGGCGCCGAGCGGCGTAGGATGGGCGCAGGCCCGCAGGGGGCCGCCGGTCCGCGGGAAGGGCAGAGCCCGCCTGAGTGCACGACCTTCGAACGGCTGTATTTCCTCCTTTCGGCCTTGCGACGCGGACAGCAGGCGTAACGGAAGGAGTCATGGTGTCTGAGTCACCTGTCCCGCTCCCCGAGCAGCCGAACCTCGAACAGCTTCGCAACCAGGCGAAAGACCTTCGCCGGACGTCCGGGATCCCATTGTGGGAGGCGCAGCTCAGCGTCGCGCGCCGGTACGGCTTCACTAGCTGGGCGCGACTGAAGCAGCATGTCGAGCTGCTCACCAGGTACAGCAGGTTCCCCGAGCGGGTCGCGACGGACAGCGACGCCGGCACGTTCCTGCGGCTCGCGTGCCTCAGCTACTACGACGACGAGCCCGGGCGGTGGGAGCAGGCGCGGCGGATCCTGGAACGCGCGTCTGAGCTCGCTGAGGGCGACGTCTACGTCGCGGCCGCGACGGCGGACGCCGGCGCGCTGCGCCGGGTGCTGGCGGCCGACCCGGCCGCCGCGCGGCGGGAAGGCGGGCCGTTCCGGTGGGAGCCGCTGTGCTACCTCGCCTACGCCAGGCACGATCCGGGGATCTCGCTGGCGGCGACGCTGGAGTCGGCCCGGCTGCTGCTCGACGCCGGCGCGGACCCGAACTCGGGCTACCTCTGGCACGGCCTGACCACCCCGTTCACCGTGCTCACCGGCGTCTTCGGCGAGGGCGAGGCCGGACCGGTCCGCGCCCCGCGGCACCCGCACTCGCTGGCGCTCGCCCGGCTGCTGCTGGAGGCCGGCGCCGACCCGAACGACGGCCAGACGCTCTACAACCGGATGTTCGAGCCGGGCAACGACCACCTGGAGCTGCTCTTCGAGTTCGGCCTCGGCACCGGCGACGGCGGGCCGTGGCGCAGGCGGCTCGGTGACGCGCTCGACTCCCCCGCCGAGATGCAGCGCGGCCAGCTTGCCTGGGCGATCACGCACGGCATGACAGAGCGCGTCCGGCTGCTCGTCGAGCACGGCGTCGACGTGACCGCGCCGCTGGACGGGGTCACGGTCACCTCGATGGCCGCCACAACCGGGCACGCGGACCTCGTGGACTACCTCGTCGCCCACGGCGCGCCGCCGCTCGACCTGCCGCCCGCCGAGGCGTTCGTCGCCGCCGCGCTCGCCGCCGACCGGGAGCGGCTCAGCCGACTGCTCGCGGACCACCCCGGGCTCGCCACGCAGGTGCGCACGGCCCGGCCGGCCCTGATTACCTGGGCGTCGGCCTGCGGGAGCCCGGCGGCGGTCGAGATCCTGGCAGAGCTGGGCTTCGACGTCAACGCCAAGGGCCGCACCGACATGCCGAGCGACCAGCCGTGGCAGACCGCGCTGCACAAGGCGGCGGAAGACGGCAACGTCGAGCTGGCCAGGACGCTGTTGCGGCTCGGCGCGGACCCGGACATCCGCGACAAGCGCTTCGACTCCACCCCGCTCGGCTGGGCGCGCCACTTCGGCCGACAGGCGATCATCGAGCTGCTCGAACCGCTGACCGCGATCACGGCAGAATGAGCGCATGGCTGCTACTCACGTCGCGCTGTTGCGGGGGATCAACCTTGCCGGCAGGAACAAGGTGGCGATGGCGGACCTGCGCGCCCTCGTCAGCGAGCTCGGGCACGCGGACGTCTCGACTTACATCCAGAGCGGGAACGTGCTGTTCAGCGCGGCAGGGGACGCCGACGCCGACGCGCTGGCGCTGACCATGACCGAGGCGATCGCCGCGAAGCTCGGGGTCACGGCGCCGGTCGTCGTGCTGACCAGGGACGAGCTCGCCGAGGTGGTGGCGGCCAACCCGTTCCCCGACGAGCCGGACCCCCGGCGGGTGCACGCCGTGGTGCTGAGCGAACCGCCCGGTCCTGAGCTGACCGCCAAGCTCGACGCCGCGGTGGCGCAGTCTGCCGCCAAGGGCTTCGGGGACGAGATACGGGTCGTCGACCGGACCCTGTATCTGCACACGCCGGAAGGCTACGGCCGCAGCGACCTGGCGGCGGCGCTGATGCGGATCGTCAGCTCGCCGAAGGCGGGCACCACCGGCACGGCGCGCAACTGGGCGACGATGACCAAGCTCCTCGTGCTGTGCGACGGGTAAAGTCACGGCGACGGGTAGAGTCGCGCGGGTGACAGCGGGTCGAGGAGTTCTTGTTACCGGCGGGTCCCGGGGCATCGGCGCGGCGATCGCGCGCGCGTTCGCGGCGCGCGGGGACCGGGTGGCGGTGCACTGCCGGGACGCCGTCACGGCGGCGGAGGCGGTGCGGGACGGGCTGCCCGGTGAGGGACACACCGTCGTGCGGGCGGACATGGCGGACGCCGAAGCGGTCCGCGCCATGGTCGACGAGGCGGCCGGCCGGCTCGGCGGGCTCGACGTGCTGGTCAACAACGCCGGCGTCTACCTGGCGCACCCGGTGACCGCCACGTCGTACGAGGAGTGGCAGGACGCGTGGCGCGTCACGCTCGGCGTCAACCTCACCGGGGCGGCGAACGCGACCTGGTGCGCGGTACGGCACATGAAAGGCCGCGGCGGGCGGATCGTCAACGTGGGGTCGCGCGGCGCGTTCCGCGGCGAGCCCGCGCATCCGGCGTACGGGGCGAGCAAGGCGGGGCTGCACGCGTTCGCCCAGTCGCTGGCGGTCGCGCTCGCGCCGCACGGCATCACCGTGGCGTCGGTCGCGCCCGGGTACGTCGCGACGGACATGACCGTCGAGGAGCTCGCCACCCCCGCGGGCGACCTGATCAGGGCGCAGAGCCCGTTCGACCGGGTCGCGCTACCCGAGGAGGTCGCGGCGGCGGTCGTGTACCTCGCCTCGCCAGAGGCCGCGTGGGCCTCCGGGGCGGTGCTCGACCTCAACGGCGCGTCGTACCTGCGGTGATCAGCAGGGACCGTACTCGCTGTAGACCCGGCGGGAGATCGTGCCGTGCCCGATGTCGGCCCCGTTCCACAGGCTGAACCGCTGCCCGGAGCCGAAGAACTCCGGCGCCTCGTCGTCGGTCATCGTGATCGTCACCTCGGCGTGGTCACCGGGGTGCAGCGGCTGCTCGTCGTCCCAGCACAGCTCGGCGGGGAAGCATCGTGTGTAGCCGGGCCTGGTCAGGCAACAGGCCCGGATCATCAGGGCGTGGGTGTGGTTGACGTACTGCCGCGGGACCGGCAGCACGTGCCTCGTGTCCGGCTCCGCCGGCGCGCTGTCGAGCGCGATCAGGGCCCGGTACCTCACTTGCCGCATTCTTCATCACCTCGCACAAAGCGGGCAATTCTGCTCGCACGCTGCAAGTTCTGCGCGCTAATAACGATACTCCCGGAATTGTGCGACGATCAGCGGGTGGACTACGTGCTGGCGCAGGTGAATATCGGGCGGCTGCTGGCGCCGCTGGACAGCCGTCGGATCGCGGGCTTCGTCGCGGCGCTCGACTCGGTGAACGCGGTCGCTGACGCGGCGCCAGGGTTCGTGTGGCGACTGCAGACAGAGGACGGGAACGCGACCGCGATCCGCGCCTTTGAGCAGGACGCGGAAGGCGCCGACGGCGGCATCCTGATCAATATGTCCGTCTGGGAGTCGGTCGAGGCGCTCGGCGCGTACGTGTACGGGGCGGCGCACATCGCGGTGCTGCGGCGGCGGCGCCAGTGGTTCGAGCCGATGAAAGAGGCGTACACCGCGCTGTGGTGGATCCCTCGCGGTCACACCCCCACCGTCCACGAGGCCGAGGACCGGGTGAAGCACCTGCGCGCGCACGGCGCGACCCCGTACGCATTCACGCTCCGAGTTCATTTCCAGCCGCCGGACAGCGGCGACGCCGAGATGCTGCTCAGCCCCGAAGACTGGACCTGCCCGGCCTAGCCGACGGTCTCAGGCCCTGGCAGGTCGGCGGAGAAGGTGACGTCGATCTCCTTGATGAACGGGCCGAAGTCTCTGCCTGGTCGCCGTGGCCGCCAAGCATGAGATCGACCACGAGAGCCTGGCGCGGCTCGCGGAATACCACCACCGGGAGGACGCGCTCGCTGACGGTTGAGCCGACGGCGGGGTATGTCCTGCACCATGAGAATCGCGATCGCGGGCGGCACAGGGACGCTGGGCCGCCCGGTAGCAGCGGAGCTTAGCCAGCGCGGGCATGAGGTGCGCGTGCTCAGCAGGCATGCGCCCGAGTATCAGGTGGATCTCACCACCGGCGCGGGCCTCGCCGCCGCGCTCGACGGCTGCCAGGTCGTGGTCGACGCCAGCAACGGGCCGCCTAGGGCCGCGGCGGCGACGCTGGTGACGGGGAACCAGCGGCTGCTCGACGCCGGCCGGGAGGCCGGCGTCGAGCACCACGTCTGCGTGTCCATCGTCGGCTGCGACCGGCTGCCCGTCAGGTATTACCAGGTCAAGACCGAGCAGGAAGACGTCGTGGTGCGCGGACCAGTGCCGTGGACCATCGTCCGCGCCACCCAGTTCCACGAACTGGTCGCGGCCCTGTTCGTCGCGGCCGCGCGGTACCGGCTGCTGCCGGCGTTGCGCGGGGTGCTGCAGCCGGTAGCGGCCGCCGACGCGGCGCGTGCCGTTGCCGACGTCGCCGTCGGCGAGCCGCGGCGCGGCCGGGTTGAGGTCGCCGGGCCCGAGGTTGCCCGCATCGGGGACCTGGCCGCGACCTGGCGGCGGGCCGCCAGCCGGCGGGCGCTGCTCGTCCCGCTGCCGGTGCCGGGCCGGGTTGGCCGCGCGCTGCGCGACGGGTGGCTGACGGCCGCGCGCCCCGACGCCCGGGGCACGATCACGTTCGCGGCGTGGGCCGAGTCGCGGTCGAAGCAGGAGCGGCTGTGAGCCGGCTGCGCCCGTTCGGGATGAAAATGCTTCTAATCCCAGCGGAGGGGCAGCGACTCGACGTTGTAGATTCCCTCCACGCCGCCGAGGACCGGCTCGCCGTCCAGGGCGACGCCGGGCATCCGGGGGGCGAGGAACGCGAGGGCTTCCTCCAGCTCGGCGCGGGCGAGGTTGGCGCCGAGGCAGAAGTGCGGGCCGGCGCCGAAGGTGAAGAGCTTGCCGTCGCGGGCGGCGGTGATGTCGAAGGCGTCGCCGTCGACCTCGCGGTTGGCGCGCTCGGCGCAGACGGCGACGATCGTGCCCGCCGGGAAGCGGACGCCGCGGTGGTCGATGTCCTCGAGCACGATCCTGGCGGTGAACGGGGCGATCGGCTCGGTGCGCAGCACCTCGGTGACGGCGGGCTTGGCGAACTGTTCCGGCTGGCTGGCCAGGAGCCGCCACTGGTCCGGGTGCGCGGCGAACAGCCGCAGCGCGTGCGCTAGCTGGCTCTGGGTCGTGTCCACTCCCCCGGCGAGCACGTTGAGCACCAGGTCCACGCACTCGTCGTAGCTGAGCTTGTCACCTTGTTCCTCGGCCTGCAGGAGGGTGCTGATCAGGTCGTCTTGGGGATCGTCCTTGCGGCTCTCGAGCAGCCGCGTGACGTACTCGCGGGCCTCGACGGCGGCGCGCTCGATGTCCGGGATCTGGGTGGACAGCGCCTGGATGTCGAACTGGCGCTGCACCATGTTGGACAAGTAGTACAGCCGGGGGGCGTCCTCGATGGGGGCGCCGAGCACGGCGGCGATCGTGCGGGACGGGTAGGGCTGGGCGATGGCGGCGACGAACTCGGTGCGGGTGGCGCCGCCGAGGCCGTCCCACAGCTGTGCCAGGAAGTCGCGCATGACGGGACGCCAGCGGTCGGCGGCCCTGGGCGTGAAGGCGTGCCCGACCAGCGAGCGCAGGCGGCGGTGCTTGTCACCGGTGAGGTTCAGGATGTTCGTGTCGATGTGCTCGTACAGCGGGCCCTGGGTGATGCCGAAGAGCTCGGCGATCTGCCGGCCCGGGAACGCCGTCTGCCTGGCCCGCAGGAAGAAGTCGCCGGATTCCTGGTCGAGGACGACGAACGCGAGCGGTGAGTGGGCGAGCCACCCGTGCTCGCGCGCCTTGGCGAGCTGCTCGTGGTATGTCTCGGGGCCGAAGCCCGGCTGGTTGTAGTCGATCTCCGGCAGGTCCAGGTCGGTGACGACGGTCACGGCGGTCATGTTCCGGGATGTTACGCCGGAGTAGGGTTTCTGTCCTAGTGCCTAGTCCCTGACGGGCCTGCCGGTGAGCGCGGCGAGACGTTCGGTGGAGATGCAGGAGGTGAGGCAGCGTTCCTTCGCGTCGTTGTTCAGCTGCGCCGTCCAGTCAGTGAAGCCGCCGTCGCCCATCTCCACGTCGTCGACGTAGAGCTTGATCGCCCCGCGTTCGTAGTAACCGCGGCCGTGCTGGCGGTCCGGATCCTCGGTGAGGGTGACGTTGCCTGGCACCGGCTGGATCGCCGGGAGCACGGTGTCCTTGATACGCTCGGCGAGCGGCGGGAAGCCGAAGACGGTGTAGCTGAGCGTGGCGCCGCGGCCCTGGGCTATGGCGCCGAGCGCCGCGGTCCAGAACGTCAGGTGGGTGATGAGCATCGCCGCCTCGGTCGCCGCCGATCCGCGGTCCCTGGCGCTGGTGACGAGGGCGAACAGCCGGAAGTGCTGGAAGTCGCCCGGCTCGTCGAACGGCTGGGCGCGCAGCACGGTCTGGCAGCAGGCCAGGTGCACTGGGGCGGCGGTGGCTCCCGCTTCCCGCCGGCGCCATGCCGCCTCAAGGGCCAGCACGTTGGTCGGGTCGCTGACGACCTCGCTGCCGCGGATCGTGGAGATCACCCGGTTCTGGCTGACCGGCCCGAGTGCCGCGCAGGTGCCGAGCGGCGTGACCGGCGACAGTTCGACGGCGGTGAACTCCCCGGGAAGCTGTTCCCAGAGCCTGGCTTCGGTGCGCCAGACCTTGCGCGGGTCGCTGGGCGACGGCACCACGTACCGGTCCTGGCGCCACCGCTGCATGAGCCTGGCCGGGGTTACCGCGGCCGCTCGCTGGCTCGCGACGTCCAGCAGCAGCGTCTGGAGGTCGGCCTGGCTGAGGTCGTGCTCGAGGGCCGCCCGTGGTGCGGCTTCGAGTTGCCGCCACACTCGTTCGGACGGGGGCGGGTCGGGATGCTCTGGCGGCGCCATGCGGACCACGGTGCCATCACGGGAGCGGCGGGGCCAGTCGTTTTCCCGCCGCCCCATGCCCCTTGTCACGCGCGTGGTGTCCGGTAACGTCACGACTGTGGCTGACAGTGTGGTCGTTGCGTTCGATGAATTGCCGCTGCTGCCGGAGTCGGGGCTCCGGCACTCCTGGGACCTGTACGGGCCAGGGGATCAGCTCGGCACGTTGAACCGGCTGACCGGGCCGGTGGTCGCCGCGGCCGCCGCCTCGGTGCGGACCGGGGAGCGGATCGGCGTGTCGCTGCCGCTCGGGCTGCCCGACCCGCCGTTCTTCGGGCGGCAGGCGTTCAAGCACACGGTGTACCCGATGGGGCCCACCGCGTTCGATGACTTCGTGGACGGCTTCTACCTGCAATGTTCGTCGCAGTGGGACGGGCTGCGGCACGTGGGCGGGCCTGACGGCTGGTACGGCGGCTGGCAGGGCACGCCGAACGACGATCCCCAGCCCCTCGGCATCCATCACTGGGCGGCGTGGGGGATCACCGGGCGGGGCGTGCTGATCGACATGCTCGCGGCCCGCGCGGGGACCGGGTACGACCCGTTCACTTCGGTCGCGTTCGCGCCGGAGGACCTGTCGGCGGCGCTGTCCGCCGCTGGGGTCTCGCTGCGGTACGGCGACATCCTGTGCGTGCGGACCGGGTGGATAGACAAGTACCTGGCGCTGTCGCCCGGGCAGCGGGAGGAGTTCGCCAAGACGATGGTGGACGTGCACGGGTACAACGCTGCAGGGCTGGCCGGCAGCGAGGCGATGGCGCGGTTCCTGTGGGACTCCGGGGTCGCGGCCGTGGCCTGCGACAACCCCGCGGTCGAGACGGTGCCCGGTGACCCGTCAGTCGGGTCCCTGCACGCGCGGCTGATCCCCTGCCTCGGGTTCGCCATCGGGGAGCTCTTCGACTTCGGGCCGCTGGCGTCGGCGTGCTCGCGGGAGGGGCGGTCTGAGTTCCTGTTCGTGTCCGTGCCGCTCAACCTCACCGGAGGCGTGGGATCGCCCGCCAACGCGGTCGCGATCTTGTAGCGTGCGTCGCGGCTCGCGGGCGGGGTTCTGTGGCCCCGGCCCAATGGCCTATTCCGGCGCTTCCCAGCGTCGTGGGTGCGTGAGACCATCAGGGCGTCCGTCACGGCGATGAGGAGGTCGTCATGCCCGGCGTTCCCAGTGATCCCAAAGACGTGGTGCGGCGGTTCTTCGCGACCCTCGGCACCGGGGACTTCGCCGCGATCGGCGAGTTCTTCGACGATGACTCGGTCTGGCAGGTCAACGACGTGGCGCGCGGGCTCCCGGCGCAGCGCGGGCGCACGGCGATCATCGACGACTTCCTCCAGCCG
>DATBBI010000027.1:0-19204 GCA_036271115.1 Trebonia sp. | reverse complement strand
TCGCGCTCGGTCACCTTCGCGAACCAGTTCCGCAGCTTGACCAGGTCGACCTCGTTCTCCTCAAGCTCCGCGTAGGTGAAGTGGTTCTCGTCGTATTCCTTCTGCACCTGGCGAAGGAAGTCCTCGCACTTGTCGACGATTTCCTCGTACTCGTCGTCGCGGGCTGTCTGGAACGCGTTGCGCACCTCGGTCTCGCCGGCCAGCACGGCGCACGACAGCAGCACCGCCGTGCCGGACATGTCGAGGATCTCCCGGCGCAGCTTGCGCAGCGACCGCTCAGCGGCGGGGCCCGCGGGCAGCGCGGCGACCGAATTCTGCAGGTAGATAGCGCCCAGGCTCTTGATGCGGCGCCAGACCGTGGACCGCAGCCTGGTCGGTTCCGGCGGGACCCGGTAGATCAGCAGCAGCCAGCCGCTGGCCTCCTCGCCGCCAGCGTCCGCCTTGTCACGTCGATCAGTCACTCCCGTATTCTCCCTGAAAGCTGAGGCGGCTCATTGAATGCGCTCCCGCTTATCCTCACCGTCTTCGTCGCCTGCGTGGTCGAGGCGATCGAGGCTCTCACGATAGTGCTGGCCGCGGGCATCACCCGCGAGTGGAAGTCCACGTTCCAGGGTATGGCCGTGGCCCTCGTCGTGCTGGCCGCGATCACCGCCGTGGTCGGCCCGGCGATCGCCTACCTGCCGCTGACCCCGCTCCGGCTGGTCATCGGCGCGCTGCTGGCGATCTTCGGGCTCCAGTGGCTGCGCAAGGCGGTGCTGCGCGCCACCGGCTACAAGGCGCTGCACGACGAGGCGAGCGCCTACCTCAGGGAGGTCACCGCTGCCGAGACCGCCGCCACGGAGTCAAGGCGTGGCGTCAGTGACTGGTACGCGTTCACCCTGGCCTTCAAGGGCGTGCTGCTCGAAGGCCTGGAGGTCGTGTTCATCGTGATCACCTTCGGCGCCAACCAGAAGAACATCGGCGCCGCCGTGATCGGCGCGGCGGCCGCCATCGTCGTGATCACCGTCACCGGCATCGCGGTCCGGGCACCGCTGACCAAGGTCCCGGAGAACTGGATGAAGTTCGCGGTCGGCATCATGCTCACCAGCTTCGGCACGTTCTGGGGCGCGGAGGGCGCGGGCGTCGCCTGGCCGGGCAACGACGCGGCCCTGCTCGTGCTCGTGCCGGTCGTGGCCCTCGTCTCAGCGGGCTACGTCTTCTGGCTGCGCTCCCGCAAGGCGGCCGTCGGCGCCCCGGCCAGGCAATCGGAGGTAGTCAGCTCATGAACCGCATCAAGGCGTTCGGCGCGTTCTGGTACGACTTCGTGATCGGCGACGACTGGCACGTCGCCGCGCTCATCGTCGCGGGCCTCGGGCTCACCGCGATCCTCACCCACGTGGCCGGCGTCAACGCGTGGTGGCTGCTCCCGCTGGTCGCCTTCGCCGCCCTGGGCTGGTCGCTGCTGCGGGCGACGTCACCCCGCAAGTGAAGGTGGTCGATGGCACATCGACCACCCTCTTTGGCGGACGATGTCACATCGGCCACGTTCGGCGGACCGGCCGCCGCCCGGCTACGCCTGGAGGCGGACCCGCTATGCGCCGAGGAAGCGCACCGGGAGCGGAGTTTCCGTGGCGCCGCCCGCGCCATCCTGCCCGACCCGGTAGGCGTTCGCCACCGGCCGGTCGGAGACCTGCTCCGTGAGCGTCTCGTCGGTGAAGTGCGCCGCGGTGCCGTCGTCGCAGGCGATCCCGCCGGGCAGCGCGCCGTCCGCGACGAGCCGCTGGTACAGCGGCCGCCGCTCCGCCTCGGAGTGGTAGTGCGGGCAGAAGCTTCCCGGCAGCATCGCGAGCCCGTCGGTGAAGGCGCGCAGTTTTATCCCGAACGAGTCCGTGGTTCCTCCCTCGAACCAGCAGATTCCGCCCGCGGACGACCCGGCCAGCACGATGCCCGCCTGCCAGGCCTTGCGCAGGATCTCGTCGATCCTGTGCACCCGCCAGACCGCGACCATGTTCGCCACGCTGCCGCCGCCGACGAAGATGACGTCCTGCGACATCAGCAGGTCCTCGGGGTCGGCGACGTTCGGCATCGGGAACAGCGCCAGGTGCCTGACCCGGGCTTGCGTCTCCGCGAGCCGGTCGTAGACGCGCAGGTAGGCGCCCGGGTCGTCGCCGACGGCGGTGTTCAGCACGCACAGCTTCGGCCGGGGCCGTCCGGTCAGTTCCATCGCGTACTTCACCTGCAGCGGGGCCGAGTCGCGCGGCATCAGCATGCCGCCGCCGATCGCCAGCACGTGCCGCCGTCCGTCTGCTGCCATGCCGAGAACGTATCGGCGTTCGCGGACCCGCGCAAAACGGCCATGAAAGACGTACTATCGTGTTTACGCGACCGAAGGCGGCACAGACGGGTGGCCCGGCATGGCTGAATGGTGGTCGATCGAGGTTTTCTCTGGCGACAAGCTCCCGGCGAGCGGGTGGCGGTACGCCTACGAGGACGAGCTCACCGAAGCGGCGATCACGCACGGCGCGCTCTACTACGAATGGCACGACACGCAGCACGGCGTGATCTTCGAGGTGCTGTTCTCCACCGACGAGCAGTGGGAGGCGTTCCGCGCGCTGCCCGCGGTCCGCGCGGCGCTCGACGGCGTGCCCGACCCGGACAACGGCCTGCTCATCTACCGCGGCAGGGGCGGCGCGGCGGGCTCGCCAAAGCCGCGCAAGCCGAAGCCAGCGCCCGGCGCGGCGGCCCTCGAGCTGGAGGAGCCGCGGGAGCGCCTGCGCATCATGCGGCGGCGCCGCAAGGCGATCGACGAGCTCCTGCGCGAGCCGCGCGATCCGGGCGCCGACCCGGAGCGCATCGCCCCGGATCCGCTGGATCCGTCGCCGATCCTGCCGGACCGCAGCGAGCCGGCGTGGCGTGACGTGGCGGCGTCGGACGGTTAGACCAGCCAAACAAGCGCGGCTTTACCCCCGCCGGGGGTGAACCACGCCCGCGGACGGTGCAGGATGGAGGAATGAGGGAAACCAGAGTCATGACCGAGGATCTGCGGGCCGCCGTCGAGCGCAGCGGGTACTATCCCGGTCTGGTGACCGACGCGGTCGCTTCCGCCCTGGGCCTGGAACCGGTCACCGCGTTCTTCGTGCACCACGACGCGATCTTCGATCCTGGGATGGAGGTGCGCAGGCACATGACGGTGCTGGCGCTCACCCCGACCAGGCTGGTCTACTCGCACACCGACGAGCATCCGGCCGAGGAGCCCGACGGGCGGCCGCGCGCCGAGACCAGCACCGAGGCGGTCAGGTTCTCCCGGGTGTCGTCGGTGTCGCTGACCCGGGTGGTCCCCGATCCAGCCTCGTACGTGCCGGGGGTGACGATGCCGTCCGAGGTGATGCTGACGATCGGCTGGAACGTGCTGTCGCACCTGGAGCTCGAGCCCGCGCACTGCGGCGACGAGAGCTGCGAGGCCGACCACGGGTACCTCGGCACGATCACCGCCGACGACCTGACGCTCCGGGTCAGCGAGGCGGCCGACGGCGAGGAGGCCGTGCGCCAGTTGCTCTCCTTCGCCGCCGCGCTGTCCGACGCCACCGCCCTGAGCGGCAGCTGACGCTTATGACGCCACGCGAGCCGAGAACCAGCCCGATCGTGCCGTCGTACGGCGAGAGCAGCCTCGCCGACCTGTCCGCCTCCATCCTCGCCTCGATGACCGGCGACCACGCCCGCAACGTGCTCGGCCTGCCAGGGTCGGGCCGCGTCTGCCTGCTGGTCGTGGACGGGCTCGGCTGGGAGCTGCTGCGCGGGCACCAGGCCGCCGCGCCGTTCCTTTCCGAGCTGGCGTTCAACTCCAGGCCGCTGACCGCCGGCTTCCCCGCCACGACCGCGACCAGCCTCGGCTCGATCGGCACCGCGCTGCCGCCCGCCGCGCACGGCGTGCTCGGCTACCAGGTGGCGGTCCCCGGCTCGAACAGGCTGCTCAACGCCCTGCACTGGCCGAAGGACGTCGACCCGCTGGCCTGGCAGCCCAAGCCAACGCTGTTCGAGCGGGCCGCCGCGGCCGGGGTCGCCCCCGTCCACGTCGCGCCGGGCGCCTACGCCGACAGCGGGCTGACGCGCGCCGTGCTGCGCGGGGCGGAGTACCGCGCCGCGGGCACGATGGGAGCGCTGGCCGCCGAGTCAGTGGCCGCCCTGGAAAGCTCAGAACGCGTGCTGGTCAGCGCGTACCACGGCGACCTGGACGCCGTAGGCCACAAGTTCGGCGTGTCCTCGCCCGCCTGGACGTACCAGCTCTCGCACGTGGACCGGCTGGCAGAGCAGATCGCCCAGGCGCTGCCGTTCGGCGCCGTGCTCTATGTGACGGCCGACCACGGGATGGTGAACGTCGCCCCCGAGGACAAGGTGGACGCGGACCTCGTGCCGGAGCTGCGGGCGGGCGTCGCGCTGCTCGGCGGCGAGCCGCGGGCCCGGCACGTGTACGCCAGGCCAGGCGCGGCCGACGACGTGCTGGCCATCTGGCGGGAGGTCCTCGGCGAGCACGCCTGGGTGGCGTCGCGGGACGAGGCGATCAGCCACGGCTGGTTCGGGCCGCCCGACTATTCGGTGACCGACAGGATCGGCGACGTGGTCGCCGCGGCCACGGGCACGACCGCGATCGTCGCCTCGCACGCCGAGCCGAAAGAGAGCGGGTTCACCGGCCAGCACGGCTCGCTGACCTCAGCCGAGCAGCTGGTCCCGATGCTGACGTACGCGGCACCGTGACCGGCACGCCCGAGGGCGGCGCCCTGATCACCGTCGCCGAGCTGACGGCGATGCCGGTGCCGCCGACGCTGCTCGACGTGCGCTGGCGGCTGGGCGGCCCGCCGGGCATCGACCTGTACCGGGCCGGGCACATCCCCGGCGCGGTGTTCACCGACCTGGATCACGACCTCGCGGCCCCGCCGGGTCCCGGCGGCAGGCACCCGATGCCCGCCACGACGGACTTCGAGGCCGCGATGCGCCGGGCCGGCGTCCGGGACAATCAGCCGGTCGTGGTCTACGACGACGCCGACTCCACGGCGGCGGCCCGCGCGTGGTGGCTGCTGCGGTACTTCGGCCACCGGCAGGTGCGGGTCCTCGACGGCGGCTTCGCGGCCTGGACGGCGGCTGGTCACCCGGTGCAGCAGGGCCTGCCGGCATCCGCCCCCGCCGCCGGTGATTTCACCGCGTCTCCCGGGCACCTGGCCCTCCTCGACGCGGACGGCGCCGCGGCGCTGGCCCGCACCGGTATCCTGCTCGACGCCAGGGCGGGGGCCAGGTACCGCGGCGAGACCGAGCCTGTCGACCCGGTGGCCGGCCACATCCCCGGCGCGGTCAGCGCTCCGACCGCGGAGAACGTGCACAAGGACGGCACCTTCCTGCCGGGCGCCGACCTGGCGCGCCGCTTCGCGGCGCTGGGCGTGGGCGCCGACGGCGATCCCGCCGTCGGCGCGTACTGCGGCTCCGGCGTCACCGCCGCCCACGAGGTCCTCGCCCTCACCCTCGCGGGCATCCCCGCGGCCCTCTACACCGGCTCCTGGTCCGAATGGATCACCGATCCCGACCGCCCAATCGCCGCCGGCCCAGACCCGGCCTGACCCTGTTCTGGCCGCTTTGTTCCTGTTTTCTGCTGTCCTGGCTGTCAGCTCGGTTCGGGAACCACGAGGTGCAGTTCCACCACCTCAAGCCCGAGGCCAACTATCCGCTGTATGAGCCCCCACAGGGCCGCCTGGTCCGGCAGCTGGGCGCGGAGGGTTGTGGAGTGCGGGCCCGCGGTCACCGTGCAGTCGTCAAATGCCGCGCGCAGCGTCAGCCCGGAACTCCGGACCGGCTGGCTCGTCAACCGTAGTGAGATATTACGACTTGTAGCGGCAGCCCTTCAGCCAGTGAGCATGCGCTGGCAAGGCATGGCGGGTTCGGGAGTGACTGGGCTGGACTGTCGGATCACCAGGGGCTATGTTAGAGCTGCGGTTGACGAACCAGCCGGGGCTTATGCGTGCCCGGCTCGCATTCCTCACCTGGACACGAGGCGCTCAGCGCGCACACGGCCCCAGCCGGTATCCGCCTGGTGGGCCTACTCGTATCCCCCCACGATGCTCCCAGGCGGACGCGGCCCGCGCCGCGTTCCCCCGGCGCCGCGCGGGCCGCCCAACCGTCCATCCAAATCGATCCCCGGATCGCGGCGCGGCGGCGTCGCTACTCGAGTTGCTGCTCATCCAGCGGGATCGTGATGGTCGCGGTTCCGGCTCCGGCGGTTTTTGCGTGCGACGATGAGGGCGGCGAGCTCCCGAACCGGGACGTTGCTACTCTGCGATGCCTTGCGTAGCAAGTCGAAAGCCTCCTCCGCAGTGCAGCCTTCCTGCTCCATGATCATGCCCTTGGCCTGCTCGATTACCGGCATGGTCTCCAGTTGTGCCTGAAGGCGGCCGGTGGCTGAGTCCCTGAGCAGTTCCCGGTCCCGCCGGTTGGCTTTGGCGTCGCGTTCGTCGGCGGCCGCGTCCCGTTCGTCGGCGTCCGCGTCCCGCAGGTCGGCTTTGGCGTCGCGCTCGTCGGCGGCCGCGTCCCGTTCATCGGCGTCCGCGTCCCGCAGGTCGGCCTTGGCGTCGCGCTGCCTTGCGTCCAAGGCACGCTCCCATTGCTCAGCGGTCCGCTTGCCTTCGTCCGGGGTGAGCGGAGGGCCGTGCTCTCCCGGGTGCCCCACGTCTCCTAGCATGCCAGCATCTTGAACGAAAGAACGCGGTTCAACCAGGACAGGAACAAAGGCCTAGCTCTGCCGGCTGATCCACAGCGATAGGTGGGCGGGTTGGAGGGCTTGGTCGACAACGGTGGCGAGGTCGCCCCGGACCGAGTCCAGGTCCACGGTGTCCTTCAGGCGTGCCGCGAAGGCAGCCACGGTCTGTTCCGCGTCGTACCTGGCCCGGTTGAACCGCCGGTCCACCACCTGCTGCACCCGCCGTCGCAGCGGATTAAAGAGCGCCGCGGCAGCGAGGGTGGCGGCGGCTACCGCTACCGTGCTGTGGAACCGGAATACCTGGGTGGCCAGCAGCACCAGCCCGGCATAGGCCCCGACCAGCAGGCCGGTGACGATCGCATAGGCCAGGGTCCGGGAGATGACCCGGTCGATGTCATACAGCCGGTACTTCAGGACCGCGACGGCGATGGCCGTCCACAGGCCCACAAAGGCCACGCTTTGCAGCACGTTCAGGGCCGCCGAGGTCACCCAGACCGAAGCGACGAACACGACGGCCAGCGCGAGCGCGGCTGCCGCGCACCATTTCAGCTGCAACCGCTCCTCGCCCGATGACTTGACGAACCTGACGACGACCGCCACCACGCTGACCACCATCGCGACGCTGATCGCGGCGGCAGCGATTCCGTAGAGCGCCGCGGTCAGGCCGCCAGGGCTTGCCTGGCCGGACAAGGTGAACGGGTGCGCCCACGTGCGGGTGGCGGCGATCAGCATGCATAGTGCGGCAAGCGCGCATGCGCCGCCGGTAAACCACGCGGCCGGACGCCAGCGCCGGGAGCGCACGTACCCCGTCGGGAAGAGCAGGAACAAGAAGGCGAGCATGGCGACCGCGATCACCCAGATCCAGTTGTTCAGCCAGGCTGACGCCCGGCCCGCGGGCAAGGACCCCGGGTGCGTGACCAGTGCGTGCAGCGCGTACGGGCTGGTAAAGCCAGTCAGGCCCAGGCCAAGCCCGGCCACCAGGAACAGCCAGCCGATCCGGTTCTCCGGCCGCCTTGACGCAAGGACAAAGCCCGTCACCGGGACGGCCATGTTCACCACCTGCGAGGAGACCCCAGAGACGGTCCAGTCGGTCAGGCTGGCAGGCAGCAGATGCCGGTCCGCGTAGGTCAGCGCCAGCCCGGCGCCGATCAGCGCGACCGATACCGCCGCGGCGCACCCGGCCACCCACCGGACGGTCCGGGCTCTCATCCGGATCCCGGACCCGCCGATCACCACCGCCGCGCCGCCCGCTGGCTGCACCCCACTCACGAGCCGCACGATACGCCCGCACCGTTCCGGGAACGTTACGGCTCTGGACGACCGAACTGCCGGCAGTCACACATCCGAAGCCGTCGCCGGCCCCAGCACGGACGAGCCGAGCCAGTGGCTTGCCCGCAGCGCGAGCTCTGTGTCGCCGCGGTTGTCGCCCACCGGCCGGCCGATGCTCTCCTGTGCCTTGCGGACCCGGTACTGGACCGTGTTCTTGTGCAGCATCAGCTGCTCCGCGGTCGTCTTGTAACTGCCCCCGCTTTGCAGGAAGACCAGCAGGGTCTCGCGCAGCCGGGCGTGGTGCTCGTCGTCGGTAGCCAGGCCTGCCAGCGTGCTGAGTACCCAGGGCCGCAGCAGTTCCCTGGATGTGAGCATCATCGCCACGGGCGCGACCTGGCTGAACGTTACGGCGCGTGGCGCCGGAGATCCTGAGGCGAGCGCGACCGCCTGGGCGGCGATGGCCTGCTGGTGGGTGACGCGGAACCCCTTCGTGCCCTTCGCCGCGTCGCCGAAGGCGAAATGGATGTCGTCGTCCATCTCGGCCTTGTCCGCCACGGCGGCGTCGAACCCGTCCCGGCTCCCCAGCGGCAGCCAGGCCCAGGCGCTCGATTCGTCGCGGGGCAGGAACAGCGGATCGCCGTGGCAGGCCGACTGTCCGGCGACGTGGCTGATCGCGCGGTCAAGGCGGGTGATCTCCTCCGTGGTGCCCGCCGCGTCGCCCGCCCAGCACACCACCCCCACGTGGTACTGGCGCAGCCGGTAGCCGAGTGTGGCCTCCGCCGCGCTTACGTCGATCCGCTCGCCCGACAGCAGGCCGCGGATCCGGGCGCCGCGCGCGGCGCTGCGGTTCCGCAGCCAGATCTCTCTTTCCTGCCCGTATGCGTCGACCATCTGCTCGGATATGTGGTCGATGTAACCGGCGACCATCCTGGACATGCTCAACATGGCGGCGCTGACCGTCTCGGCGTCAGCCGCCTGCTGAGCCAGTTCCTTGAGCACCCAGTCGGCGAAGCACGCGTGCCCGACCCGGTAGGCGCGCAGCAGCGCGGTCAGCGGCGTGCCGCGCTGCGCCAGCCGGCGCGCGTACTCCACGGCCGCGGCGGGGGCTGGCACGTCGCTCAGGTCGATCCTGTGCTGCATGATCTGCAGGCAGGTGTCCACGTTGCTGTCGACGCTGGAAGCGAGCAGGGCGAGCACCGGCTTGTCGTCGCGCAGCTGCGGGATCTCCCGGACGATCGTCTCGTAGACGTCCTCGCGCACCACGGCGACTCGGCGGGTGACTGCCGCCGCGGCCTCGCTCATCAGTTCGGCGACCGCGGGGCGATCCATGTCCACCTGCGGATTCTCGCACACTCCGGCGAGGTTGCGAAGCGGCAGCGACACCGGCCGGCTCGCGGTCCGGCCGCGGCGGATTAACCCGCCGCGCGGGGCCAGCGAGAGTCCGGATAGCCGGTGCTGGATCTCGGACGTGACGGCGTCGGGCGGCTGGTCGGCGTCCACCGTGACCAGGATGCCCCTTTCCTGGTAGTAGGCGATGAGCGGGCCCGTCGTCTCGGTGAACACCTGGAGCCGGTGCTGGATCACGTCCGCCGTGTCGTCGGCCCGTCCCTCCTGGCCGGCGCGGGCCAGCAGCCGCCGCGTGAGCACCGCCTCAGGCGCGGACAGGCAGACCACCGCCTGCAGCGTGACGTCGAGCCGGGCTCCGAGTTCCGCCGCGGCGGTGGCCTGGGCGAGGGTCCGCGGGAAGCCGTCCAGGATGTAGCCGCCGCGGGCGGCCGCCTCGACCACCACCGGGATCAGCAGGCCGAACACGATCTGATCGGGGACGAGATCGCCCCGCGCCTGACAGGCCGCGATCTCGCGGCCGCGCGCGGTGCCGGCCTGGGCTTCGGCCCGCAGCAGGTCACCGGCGGCGATGTGCCGCACGCCGAGCCAGGCCGCCAGCCGCTCGCCCTGGGTGCCCTTGCCCGCGCCGGGGGGAGCGAGCAGCAGCATCCTCACCGCGCGATCAGCCCGTCAGGGGGAACGATCTCCCGCTTGACGATCTTGCCCGTCGGGCCCTTCGGCAGCGCGTCGACGATCCACACATAGCGCGGGTACTTGTAGGCCGCCACCTGGCCCTTGACGTAGTCGCGCAGTTCCTCAGGGGTGGCAGCGGCCCCCGGCTTGAGTGCCACGGCGGCGCCGACTTCCTCGCCAAGGGACGGGTGCGGCAAGCCGATCACGGCGGCCTCGGCGACCGCCGGGTGCTCGTAGAGCACTTCCTCGATCTCCCGCGGGTAGACGTTGTAGCCGCCGCGGATGACCAGGTCCTTCTTCCTGTCCACGATGAAGAAGTAGCCGTCCTCGTCGACGCGGGCCAGGTCTCCGGTGTGGAACCAGCCGTCGCTGATCGCCTCGGCGGTGGCCTCGGGGCGCTGCCAGTAGCCCTTCATCACGTTCGGCCCGCTGATGACGATCTCGCCCACCTCGCCCTGCGGGACCTCCTGACCGGACCCGTCGACTGCCCGCATCCGCACGTCGCGGATGGGCGTGCCGATGGAGCCGGGCTTGCGCTCGCGGTGGGGGTGGTTGAACGAGGCGACCGGCGAGGTTTCCGACAGGCCGTATCCCTCGAGTATCGGGACGCCGAACGCCTCCTCGAACCCGCGCAGCACCTCGACCGGCAGCGCGGCGCCGCCGGAGATGCACATCCGCAGCGAGGAGGTGTCGTAGTCCGCGCGGTCAGGCGCGTGCAGCAGCGCCACGTACATGGTCGGCACGCCTTCGAAGACGGTGACCCGGTGGCCGGCGATGATCCGCAGGGCGTGCCCGGCGTCGAACCGCGGCAGCAGGGTCAGGCACGCGCCCGACGCCACCGCTACGTTGAGCGCGACGGTCTGCCCGAACACGTGGAACAGCGGAAGCCCGCCGAATATGACGTCGTCCGGTCCCGCGCGGACGATGTCCGCGCGGGACACCTCGGTGTTACTGGTGAGGTTGCCGTGGGTGAGCTCTGCGCCCTTTGGATGCCCGGTCGTCCCGGACGTGTAGAGGATCACCGCGGTGTCCTCGTCGTCGGCGTCCGCCACCTCGTACTCGGGCTCGGCGGCGGCCAGCAGGTCGGGGAAGCTGCCCGAGTCCACGACGATGGGCTCCGCGCCGGCCTGCCCGGCGCCGTCGCGTGCCTCGTCAGCGAACGTGTGCCAGGCGAAGACCAGCCCGGCCCCGGAGTCGCCGAGGTAATAGGCCACCTCCCGCGCCTTGAGCAGTGGGTTCATCGGGACGACGACGCCGCCGGCGCGGAGCACGCCGTAGTACACGACGGGGACTTCGGCGACGTTGGGCATCATGAGCCCGACCCGGTCGCCCGGTTTGAGGCCGCGCTCGTGCAGCAGTCTGGCGACCCGCGCGCTCGCCTCGTCCAGTTCCCGGTACGTCAGCCCGGCGTCGTCCACCCGGACGGCCATCCGGTCGGCGTAGGCACGCGTGGTGTTCGTGAGATTCGATGCGAGATTCGTCACGGTCCTGTCTCCTTCCAGTGCGCGGCGGGGTGTCTAGGTGAAGGCCCCGATGCCGGTGATGGCGCGGCCGACGATGAGGGTCTGCATGGTCTCGGTGCCCTCGAAGGTGTGAATGGCCTCCAGGTCCACCATGTGCCGCATGACCTGGTAGTCCAGCAGGATGCCGTTGCCGCCGAGCATGTCGCGGGCGTCGGCCGCTATCGCGCGCGCCTTGCGGGTGTTGTGCATCTTGGCCAGCCCCGCCACCGTGGGCGTCAGCCGGCCGGCCTCGGCCAGCCGCCCGATCTGCATGCAGTAGAGCTGCATGGCGGTCAGGTCCGCCAGCATCAACACCAGCCGCTGCTGGATGATCTGGAAGCTGGCCAGCGGCTCGCCGAACTGCCGCCGCTGCAGCGCGTACCGCAGCGCGGTCTCGTAGGCGGCGGTGGCGTGGCCGAGTGCCGCCCAGGCGCAGGTGCTCCGGGTGGTGGCCAGGACCCGGCTGGTGTCCTTGAACGACCGCGCCCCTGGCAGCCGGTTGGCGGCCGGCACCCGCACATTGTCCAGCGTGATGTCGGCCTGCCATACCGAGCGCAGCGACACCTTCCCCTCGATGACCCGCGGCTGGAACCCGGCTGCTCCCTTCTCCACCACGAAGGCGCCGACCTGGCCGTCTTCCGTGTCGCGGGCCCACACGACGACAAGGTCGGCCACGGTGCCCAGGCCGATCCACCGCTTCCTGCCGTTCAGCACCCATCCGTCCCCGTCGGGGCGGGCCGAGGTTTCCAGCGCGACCGAGTCCGATCCGTGGTCAGGCTCGGTCAGCGCGAAGGCGCCCAGCTTGTCCATCCGCGCCATGTCGGGCAGCCACCGCGCCTTCTGTTCCTCCGAGCCGCACATCGCGATCGACTGCATGGCCAGGCCCGCGTGCACGCCGAGGACCACGCCGAGGCTGCCGTCCCCACGGTGCAGCTCCATGGTCACCAGCCCGCACGCCAGCGGGCTCATCCCCGCGCACTCGTACCCCTTGATGTCCTCGCCGACGACGCCGAGTTCAGGCAGCCTGCGGACGAGCTGCCAGGGGATCTCGGCCCGTTCCCAGTACGGCCCGATGACCGGCACGACCTCCTCGTCGACGAACCGCCGGACGGCGGCGAAGTGCGCCCATTGCTCGTCGGTGAACTGCTCCCGGACGGAAAAGAAGTCCGTGCCGAGGGATTCCCCCAGCTGCGTGCTCGCGACCTGTGTCATTCCTGGCTCCCCTCGCCGTTGAGGTCAGCATCGAGGAACGCCTCCACGACTGGCGCCAGGCGCTCCGCGTCCGCGGCCAGCTCGAGGTGACCGCCGTGATAGATGTGCAGCTGGCTGCCTGGTATCAGCCCGTGCATGATCCGCGCGTTGACCAGCGGGATGATCGGGTCGTCATCGCCGGCCAGGATCAGGGTGGGCGGCCGCAGCCTCCACAGCAGCGGGAGGCTGGTCCAGCCGAGGCCCGCCATCAGCTGGTAGTAGTAGCCCCTGGCCGGGCCGAGGCGCGTCGTCGCGTGCAGCAGCTCACGGGCCAGGGCCGGGTCTTGCCGCGCGCTGCCGCCGTACAGTTCGGCGGCGACGCGGGCCGAGTACGCCGGGTCGCGGTGCCGCCGCGGCGTGAGCAAGCGCCGCAGGACGCGCGGGTGCCCGGGCACCATGAGCGCGCCGGGTGCGGTCGCCACCAGCACCAGGCGGTGCACCCGGTCCGGGCGGCTCAGCGCGAACTGCTGCGCGAGCCCGCCTCCCCAGGAGATGCCCAGCACGTCGGCCCGCTCATGGCCGAGCTGGTCGAGCAGTCCCGCCAGCAACGGCCCGGTGGTGAGCAGGTGATAGGGAACCACCGGGGCCGGCGACCCGCCGACGCCGGGCATGTCGAACCTGATGACTGCGCGCCGCGGATCGAGCGCGTCGACGAACGGCTGGAACAGTTCGAGGCTCACGCCGATGCCGTTGCACAGCAGCAGCGGCGGCCGGTCAGGATCGCCGTCCCGCACCGCGACCCGCAGGACGCGGCCGCGGACGGTGAGCATCCGCAGGCGCTCCCCGCAGCTCTCCCCGCCGCCGGCATGCCACGGCGGCGCGTCGGGTCCTGGCGGCCCTTGGTCAGCGGTCATGGACGTACGTTCCCGGCGCGTCGCATAGCGCTGCCAGGCCGCCGCCGCCCAGCTCATCGGGCGCAGCGGTCTCCTCGCCGCAGCGCTCGGCGAGCCAGCCCGCGTAGTCTGGCCACCACGATCCGTGGTAGCTCTCCGCGTGCTGTAGCCACTCCCGGGGGTCTGCTGGACAGTCCTTCGCAATCTGGTACCTGGCCTTCTCGTTTCCCGGCGGGTTCACCATCGCGGCGATGTGCCCGCTCGTGGACAGCACGAACCGCTTGCCGCCGCCCAGCAGCTGCGTGGACCGGTAGCAGCTCTCCCAGGGACAGATATGGTCGGTGATCCCGGCGACGAGGTAGCTGTCCCTGTCGACGAGTGACAAGTCGACCGGTGAGCCGAGCATCGTCACGCCCCCGGGCCGCGCGAGCCCGTTCGTCACGCCCAGCCTGAGGAAGTCCCGGTGCAGGGCCGCGGTCATCCTGGTGGTGTCCGCATTCCAGAACAGGATGTCGAACGGCGGCGGCTGGCGTCCCAGCAGGTAATTGTTGACCCAGTAGTTCCAGATCAGGTCGTTGGGCCGCAGCCAGGCGAATACCTCGGCCAGTGACCGGCCGTCGAGATACCCGCGGGCCTTGGACGCGGCGGCGGCCAGCCGCGCGGACCGTTCGCTGAGGACAGCGCTGGCCAGGCCGGCCCGTGCCTGGTCGAGCACCGTGACCATGAGCGTCAGGGCGGCGATCTTGTCCTGCTGGCCGGCGAGCGCCAGGTGCGCGGCCACCATCGCGGTGATGATGCCGCCCGAGCACACCCCCATGACCGCGGTCCGCTCGCTGCCCGTGATCCGCGCGGCGGCGTCCATGGCGTCGAGAACGGCCTGCCCGTAGGTGTCGAAGTCCCAGGCCGCGTACCTGGCGTCGGGGTTGCGCCAGGAGATCATGAAGACCTGCTGTCCCTGGCCGACCAGGTACTCGGCCATGCTCCGTCCTGGCGCCAGGTCGATCACGTAGAACTTGTTGATCGTCGGCGGGACGATCAGCAGCGGAACCTGCCTGACTGTGCTCGTGACGGGCCGGTATTGGATCAGCTCGAACACCGGGGTCCGCAGCACCACCGCGCCCGGCGTGACCGCGAGATCCGCGCCGACCTCGAACGCGTTCGGCTGCACCATGGACGGCACCCGGGGCGGAGCGGCCATGTCGGCGGCGAAGTGCCGAAGGCCGGCCAGGGCGCTGCCGCCTCCGGTGTCGATGACCGCTTTCACGGCCGCCGGGTTGAGTACCGGGTTGTTGCTTGGTGCCAGCGCGTCGACCAGGTTGGTCAGCGCGAAACTGACCCGTTCCGTGTCGGCCCAGTTCAGTTCGGCGCCGGCGACGAGCCCCTCCGTCGCCTGGCTGGCGGCCAGGTAGGCCTGCAGCACGCGGCGCAGCAGCGGGTTGCCCTGCCAGGCCGGATCCGTGAACCGCCGGTCTCGCCGGGACGGCTGCACCTTGGAGTTGCCCACCGCGATGTGTGCCATCTCGCCGAGCAGTTGCCGGCTCTGCCTCGCCACGAGAGACGGGCGCACGGCCAGCGCCCCTGCCAGCCGCAGGCCAGAGCCGCCCGGGTTCATCCGGCGGAGCGCGCCAAGGGCCGCGTCGGTGAGCAGCAGGTCGAGCGGAGCTGTCACAGCATCCGCCGCGGCCGCCGCCAAGCTGTCGGTGTCGCTACTCATGATTTCCTGATTTCCGCTTCCGGCCGAGGTTAAGCCGTCCGCGGGGCGCCGGCATTGGCCGCCTAGCACGAAACGCGCGTCGCGCGATGTCTCCCGGGCACATCCGCGGTCCAGGGTTCATCAGTGGCCACGCCCGGCACCGCCGTCAGGACTGACCGACCATGCTCCGGTACACCGCGAGCAGCGCTGCCTTCTGCTCGTCGCTCAGGCGCTCGTCTGCCCCGATCACGTCCTCGGTCTGTGCATCGCGGCCGCTTTCACCGGCGTCCGGCCGGCCCGCCTCATCGGCGTCCCGGCCCTCACCGGTCACGGCATCGATCAGGCCGGCCTGCGCGAGGAGCGTCTCGGCGGAGAGGTTAAGCGCATCGGAGATCGCCTTGAGCACGCGCACCGACGGCTGGTGCAGCCCCCGCTCGACTTGGCTGAGGTACGGGTTCGACAGGCTGGTCAGCTCGGCGAGCTGGCGGAGCGAAAGGTTGGCCATCTTGCGCTGGGTGCGGATGAAGGCACCGAGCGCCTCCCGCTGGGCTTGCCACGGGTCCGTCACGGTCACCTCCTCGCCTATCGCGAATTATAGTACGCGGCGGCACCGGAACCCGGTGCCGCCGCGTACTGATAGGGATGCCTCACTCGGAGGCCGTGTCCTGCCCCTCACGCGTGCCGTTGCCCGCCATCAGCGGTGCCGTCGCCTTCACCAGCTCTTCGGCGAACTTGCGCTGGTTGGATAGCAGCTTCTCGGCGAGGTCGTACGCGCTGGTCACGACGTTCTCCGGCTTGGGCAGCCTCGCGACGAGCGGAACTTGGGCGAATGGCACCTTCGGCGTCACGGCCCTGACGGTGTCGACCCAGGTCTTGACCGCCTCAACGACGGTCTCCTGGCTCGCGCGGATCGTGTCAAGGAACTCTGCCTGCAGGTCCCGGGTGGAATAGCCAGCCATAGTCTCTACCTTCCTGTGCGGCGGCGGTATGTTTGCAAACTATATCAAGCGCTAACTATCTCAAGCAAGTCGCAATCTCGGGGCGCCGTGGGTAGGGCTAGCATTACCTCGCATCCGGAAGACTGAATGATGGCGGGCGCCGATGGCATGGCCTAGCGTCACTCGCATGTACTTGGTTCGGGACCTGGTGTCGCCGCGCACCTGGCTTTCCTTCATCCATCACTTCATCGGCGTGTGCGTCGGCGCCCTTGTCGTCTGGATCGTGGTTCCCGGGCTCGTGATCGGCATGCTGGGCCTCCCGGTGGCGCTCATCGGCATGCCAGTACTCGGCGCCACGCTGCGGTTCACCGACTGGTTCGCCCGCGCCGAGCGGACGAGGTTCGCGGTCACGCTCGGCGAGGAGATCCCCGGCTGGCCGGCCGGCACGCGCAGCGGGTACCGGCTGCGGCTGCTGCCGCGCTTCGACAAGCTCGGCGAGCGCGCCACCTGGCGCGAGGTGCTCTACGCGGTGACGCGGGGGCCGCTCAGCGCGGCGGCCGCGTTCGTCAGCCTGGGCGTTTGGGCTGTCGGCCTGATCATGGTCACGCTGCCGCTGTTCGACTGGTCGCTGCCGGGCGGCGGCTTCCACATAGACGGCGGGACCCTGCACGAATCGAAGGCCGTGGCCGTGGCCGTGGCCGGCGTGCTGGTGCTGCTGGCCGCGCCGCAGGTGACCAAGGGCCTCGCGGTCGCGGACGCCGCGCTGGCCCGGCGGCTGCTCGGGCCGCCAAGCAGCCTGGCCGCCCGGGTCGCCGAGCTCGAGCTCAGCCGCGAACGGGTGGTAGACGCGGCGGAAGCCGAACGGAAGAGGATCGAGCGTGACCTGCACGACGGCGCGCAGCAGCGGCTGGTCGCGCTCGCGATGGAGCTGGGCCGCGCCAAGGCGAGGTTCGGCGACGACATCGACGCGGCCAGGGACCTGGTCGACTCCGCGCATGCGCAGGCCAAGGCCGCGCTGACCGAGCTCAGGGACCTCGTCAGGGGAGTGCACCCGCCCGTCCTGACCGATCGCGGCCTCGACGCCGCGCTATCCGGCCTGGCCGCGCGCAGCCCTATACCTGTCGACGTGCACGTCGACATGCCGGTCCGGCCGAAGCCGCTGATTGAGGCCGTCGCGTACTTCGTCGTCGCCGAGGCCCTCACAAACGTCGCGAAGCACTCGCGGGCCAGCCAGGCGAAGGTCGTGGTCGAGGGACACGGCTATCCAGGCGTGCTCGCCATCATGATCAGCGACGACGGAGTCGGCGGCGCCGACCCGCAGGGCGCTGGGCTGTCCGGCCTCGCCGGCCGGGTGACCGGCGTCGACGGCCGGCTGACCGTGGAGTCTCCGTACGGCGGGCCGACGATCATCGCGGCGGAGCTGCCATGCTGAGGGTGGCGATCGCGGAGGACTCGGTCCTGCTGCGCGAGGGGCTGACCCGCCTGCTGGCAGAGGCCGGCCACGAGGTGGTCGCCGCCGCGACCGACGCCGAGGGGCTGATGCGCGCCGTGGAGGCGTGCGCCCCGGACGTGTGCGTCATCGACGTCAGGATGCCGCCGACGTTCACCGACGAGGGGCTGCGTGCCGCGCTCGTGATCCGTGACCGCTGGCCGGACACGGGCGTGCTTGTCTTGTCGCAGTGGGTGGAGGAACGGTACGCGACCGAGCTGATCTCAGGAAGCCCGCACGGCGTCGGATACCTGCTCAAGGACCGGGTGGCCGACGTGACGGAATTCCTCGACGCGCTCCGCCGGGTGGCCGAGGGCGGCAGCGCGCTCGACCCCGAGGTCGTGGCCCAGCTGCTCGCCCGCAGCCGCAGTCCGCTCAGCGTGCTGACCAGCCGTGAGCGCGAGGTCCTCGCGCTGATGGCCGAAGGCCGGTCCAACTCCGCCATCGCCGAGACGATGGTCGTCAGCGGCGGCGCCGTGGGAAAGCACATCAACAGCATCTTCAGCAAGCTCGGACTCGTATCGGACGAGCACGGCCACCGCCGCGTGCTCGCGGTCCTTCATTACCTGAACGGGGTCACCTCATGACCAGTTTCCTGCCGGCCGCTGCCCGGCCCGCCGCCCGCGAGCTGCTCATGACGCCCACGCGCCGGATCATCCTGCTGCTGGGCGTTCCGCTCTCGCTCTCCCTGCTCGCCTGGACGTGTTTCGCGATTATCAGCAAGTCGTCCGAGGGCAGCTACGCGGTGAGTTACGCCCCGGTGCGTGTCAGCGGCGGTCTCGACATGAACGTCTACGGCGGCGACGTGACCCTGCAGGGCGGTGTCGCGCCCAGCGCGGCGCGGTTCACCGGCACCGGCACCGTCTGGTACGGCCTGAGCTACTCAGGCCAGCGCCCCACTCTCGTGACGGCGCAGACGCCGGCCGGGACCAGGATCAATTTCACCTGCCCCGATTACAACTGCGCGCTCAATTCAACCGTCGACGTTCCGCCGCAGGCGCCGGTGACGGTGACCAGCAACGGCGGCAACATAACGGCGACCGGCATATCCGACGCGACCCTGCAGACCGGCGGCGGGAACCTGACCGTTGACGGGCTGACCGGCAACGTCAGCCTTAACACCGACGCCACTCCGAACAACGGCCCGTACGGGGGCGGCGGGGAGGTCAGCGGCACGCTGGCCGCGCAGAACATCGCGGTGGACAGCGGCGGCAACGGCGTCAACCTCCAGCTCACCACGCCGCCGAAGAACCTGAACGTCACCACTGGGGGCGGCAACGTGACGCTGCAGCTGCCCGCCGGCTACAGCTACCGCGTCGACAACGTTCCCGAGCCGGCGTCCCAGGTCCAGGTAACCGGCCCCGCGCAGCCCGCCGCGATCACGGTGACCACCAGTTCCTCGTCCCAGTACCAGATCACCGTCAACGCCGACGGCGGCGCCGTCACGATCGACTAGTGAGCCGGTCCGGCGATGCGTGAGCAGTGGCGGCAG
>DATBBI010000026.1:0-3423 GCA_036271115.1 Trebonia sp. | reverse complement strand
CCCCTACCGGGTGCCGCCGGCCGACGCCCTGCCGGAACGGGTGCCAGGTGTCCTTGCGGTGCTCTACCTGGTCTTCAACGAAGGGTATTCGGCCAGTGCCGGAGAAAACCTGATCCGGCGAGACCTCTGCGATCAGGCCGTCGCCCTGGCTCAGGTGCTGGCTGAGCTCCTGCCGGGGGAACCGGAGCCCAAGGGGCTGCTCGCCCTCATGCTGTTCCAGCGCTCACGGCAGACGGCGCGGGTGAATGATCGCGGGGACCTGGTCACCCTCGAGGACCAGGACCGCACCCGCTGGGACCAGGTCCAGATAAGCCTCGCCCGCCGGCATCTCAACGAGGCTCTCGCCGCCCGGCGGCCCGGCCAGTACCAGATCCAGGCGGCCATCGCAGGCTGCCACGCCGCCGCCCCGACGGCGCTCGACACCGACTGGCCGCAGATCGCCAGGCTGTATGCGTACCTGGCCGACATGACTGGCTCGCCGGTGATCGAACTGAACCGCGCGGTCGCGGTGGCCATGGCCGACGGCCCCGCCGCAGGACTGGCGATACTGCGGCGCCTGGAGGCCGACGACGCCCTCGCCGGCTACTACCTGCTGCCCGCGACCAAGGCCGACTTCCTGCGCCGCCTTGGCCGCAGCGATGAAGCGGCCAGCGCCTACGAGGAGGCGGCAGCCCTCGCCGGCACCGGCCCCGAGCGGCGGTTCCTGAACGCGCGGCTGGCAGAAGTCAGATCGCAGGGCCAGCAGGGCGCGTGAATCGCGGTACTGATCAGTCCCCGGCGTTTTCCAGCGGCGGGAACGCGAGCGTGAACGCCGACCCGGCTGGCCCGGTCCGCACCTCGACGGTGCCTTCGTTCGCCTGCGCGACGCTGCCGACGATGGCCAGCCCCAGCCCCGCGCCCGGCATTCCCCGTGCGTCCGGCGCCCGGTAGAAGCGCTCGAAGATGTGCGGGAGATCCTCGTCCGCGATGCCTGGCCCGCGATCGCTGACCGCGACCCTGCCGTCCTCGACGACCACGCGGACCGCGGCGCCTGGCGGACTCCACTTGATGGCGTTGTCGATCAGGTTGCCGACGGCGTGATCGACCGCGGCGGGGTCGACGTGCACCAGGCACGGACTCAGCTCGGCCTCGATGACCGCGTGCGGGCCTCGCTGGCCCAGGCGCTGCACCGCCTGGGCGGTGAGCAGGTCTAGCCGCACGGTCTCGCGGTGCGGTGCGGACTCGCGGTAGCGGGCGAGGTCGAGCAGGTCGGTGATCAGCTGGTCGAGCTCGCCGGCCTGCTCCCGTGCCGCTCGCACCAGGGCGGGCGCCTGGGGGTCGGCCAGGCCCGCGCCGTCCTCGAGCAGGTCCAGGTTCGTCGTCAGGCTGGTTAGCGGGGTGCGCAGTTCGTGCGACGCGTCGGCGACGAGCTGCCGCTGGGCGGTGACCGATTCATGCAGCGCGGCCAGCATGGTGCCGAAGGACGAGCTGAGCCGGCCCACCTCGTCGCTGGTCCCGTCGCCGTTGGTCCCGGCGGAGCCGAGCCGGGCGGTGAGGTCACGGGTCTGGGTGATGTGCTCGGCGGTCGCGGTGAGCTCGGCGATGGGCCGCAGAATGCGGCCCGCGGTCAGCCGCGCCGCGCCGTACGTCAGGCCCGCGGCCCCGACGGTGAGCGCGGCGAGCAGCAGGGCCGCGTCGCGCAGCGTCCCGTCGTCGGCGTCCGTGGGCCGGCTGGCGCGCACCAGCCCGGCATCTGACCCGCCGGGCATGGGTGCGGTGTAGACCCGGAACTGATGTCCGCCCGTGTCCACGGTGGCGAAGTAGGGCGGCTGCGCGCCCTCGGCTACCGCGACGTCCTGGGTGTCGAGGGGCCCGACCTGACTAGGCTGACCCACGGCCAGCGGGCCATTGAACAGCTGCAGTTCCACACTGCCGACCGTGACCGGCCGCTCAAGGTCGGGGACAGACCCGTTGGTGCCCGCGGCCGACTGCTTGACTTGCTGGGCGACGCTGGAGGCTTGCTGGGCAGCATCGATAAGGCTCGCGTCGACGCGGGAATGCACGCTCGCGGCGTAGACGAAATACAGCACGACGCTGACCGCGGCGACGACGATCAGCACGCCGACCGCCGCCGCCGCCGAGACCCGGTTCCGCAGCGTCATGGCGCGTCGCGCAGGACGTAGCCGAGCCCGCGCACGGTGTGCAGGATGCGTGATTCACCGGCAGCCTCGAGCTTGGTGCGCAGATAGCCCACGTACACCCACAGGTTGTCCGAACGCATCCCGAAGTCATAACCCCACACCGCCTGGAAGATCTGCGAGTGACTGAGCACCCGGCCGGGGTTGCGCAGGAACAGTTCGAGGAGCAGGTACTCGGTGCGGGTGAGGGAAACCTCGCGCCCGCCCCGGGTTACCCGTGCCGCGGCGAGGTCGAGCATCAGGTCGCCGTAGCTGAGCAGTTCGGAACTGGCCGCGTTGCGACGCAGCAGCGCGCGCAGCCGGGCGCGCAACTCGGCGAGCGCGAACGGCTTGACCAGGTAGTCATCGGCGCCTGCGTCCAGCCCGGCGACGCGATCATCGACTAGATCGCGGGCGGTGAGCATCAGGATCGGCGTCCTGTCGCCGCGGGCGCGAAGCCGCCGGCATACCTCCAGCCCGTTCGGCTCGGCCATCGCCACGTCGAGCACGATCGCGTCGACATTGACGGCTACGAGATGGGCCAGCGCCGCGTCGCCGCCGTCGGCGGCCAGCACCTCGTAGCCGTCACGCCCGAGCGCGGTGGACAGCGACCGGCGCACGGCCGAATCGTCGTCCACCACGAGGACCCGCACGTGACTCATTATGCGCGGGACTTGCGCCGGCCGCCGCCGCTCATTTGCCGTGCACGTGTTACTTGACCGCGTTCCAGGCGGCGACCAGCTGGGCCGGGCTCACGCCGAGCTCGCGGGCGATCGCGGCGACCGCCGGGCTGGCCGGGTCGACACCGTTCTTGACGCTCAACCCGGCGATCTCCTTGAACGGGCGCTCCGCCGCGCTGATGCTGACACCGAGTCGCGCGGCGAATGCTCGCACCGGCGCTGGCGGCAGGTCGGCCTGTGCTTGCTTCTTCAGCTGGGACGGCGCCTGGCCGGAGCCGGCGGCAGGCGACTTCGGTGGCGCTGGTTTACCGGACGGTGCACCGGAGGACGCCGCCGCGGACTTGCTGGCGCTGGCGGCAGACGCTTGCGGCGGCGCTGGCTTGCCGGACGGTGCACCGGGCCCGGACGCCAGGGCGGCGGCCGGGACCGCGATTGCTGTGGCAGTGATGACTCCCGCAATTGCGAGACGGTGACGCAGAACCAACATGGGACGCTCCTCACCTCGATGGACATCCCCAGTCCACAGACGGGAGCCAAGATCGGCCGTTCGGGCGCCTAAGAGAAACCTAGGAACCCAGGCACGAACC
>DATBBI010000025.1:0-10879 GCA_036271115.1 Trebonia sp. | reverse complement strand
TCGACGGCATCGGGATGACCGAGATGCTGCACATCTTCCTGTCCAACCGGCCGGGCCACGTGCGGCCGGGCACCACCGGCGAGGCCGTGCCCGGGTACGACCTGCGGCTGCTCGACGAGGACACCGGCGCCGAGGTGACCGAGCCCGGCACGCCAGGCACCCTGTTCGTCCGCGGCTCGTCCTCGGCGACCGGCTACTGGGCGCGCTACGACGCGTCCCGGCTGGTATTCCAGGGGGAGTGGCTGCGCACCGGCGACACCTACGTGCGGGACGCCGACGGCTACTACGAGTGCCTGGGCCGGACCGGCGACATGCTCAAGGCGAGCGGCATCTGGGTGTCTCCGATGGAGGTGGAGGCCAGGCTGCTCGCCCACCCGGCCGTCGCCCAGGCGGTTGTCGTCGGCGCGGCCGACGCGGACGGCCTGGAGAAGCCGGTCGCCTACGTGGTGCTGGCCGCGGACGCGGCGCCGGTCACCGAGGCGGAGCTTGTCGAGTTCTGCCGGGCGGGGCTGCCGTCGTTCAAGCGGCCGCGGGCCGTGGTGTTCACCGAGGGCTTCCCGACCACCGCGACGGGCAAGGTGCGGCGCGTGGAGCTGCGCGCGATGGCCGCCGAGGTGCTCAACCCGGCCGCGATCACGGCCGCCGGGGCGCCTGGCGAGGCGCCCTGATGATCGACGGGTTCCCGCTGATCGACGCGCACCTGCACGTCGCCAGGCTGCCGACGCTGAAGAGCGGCTGGATGGACTGGGCGCAGGGCTTCGGCGACGCGGCGGTGCTGGCCCGCGTGTACGACCCGGAGGGCACGGTCGTCCCGGCCGCGTTCGACGACTACCTCGCCGCCGAGGGCGTCGACGTCGCGCTGCTGCTGGCCGAGTACAGCCCGAAGGTGACCGGCATGCAGGTGATCGAGGACCTGCTGCCGGTCGCGCGGCACAACCCGGACCGGATCAAGATAATCGCGAACGTCAACCCGCACCTGCACTACCCGCTGGACGAGGAGGTGCGCCGCCAGCTCGACCTGGGCGCGGTCGCGCTGAAGATCCACCCGGTGCACGCCGGCTTCGCCGCGAACGACCGGGCGATGTACCCGGCCTACGAGGCCTGCCAGGCGGCGGGGATCCCGCTGGTGGTGCACTGCGGCACGTCCACGTTCCCCGGCTCGTCGAACAAGTTCGCCGACCCGGTGAACCTCGACGACGTGCTGCGCGACTTCACGAACCTGACCGTCGTGCTCGCGCACGGCGGCCGCGGCTGGTGGTACGACGCCGCGGCGTTCATGGCCCTGGCGAACGACCGGGTCTGGATCGAGCTGTCCGGCCTCCCGCCGTCGCGGCTCCGTGAGTACTACGCCAAGCACAACTGGACCCGCCTCACCAGGCGCATGATCTTCGCCACAGACTGGCCAGGCGTCCCAGGCATAGCCGCGAACGCCCGGGCGATAAAAGAGCTATGCCCCGACGACGCAACCGCTGCCCTGGTGCTAGCGGGCAACGCATCCCGCGTCTACAGCCTCAAGCTCACGGCATGACCGACGGGCGGCCCCGATGACTGAGCCTGTCGGGGTCGTCGGCGCGGGGACGATGGGGGCCGGGATCGCGCAAGTGGCTGCCGTGGCGGGGCGGCGCGTGCTGGTCGTCGACGCCGTGCCCGGCGCCGCCGAGCGCGCGATCGCGAAGATCCGGGAGCGGGTCAAGGCGCGGGTCGAGAAGGGGCGGCTGGACGCCGACCCGGAAGCGCTCGACCTGACGGCCGCGGAGATCGCCGGGCTCGGCGAATGCGGCGTGGTCGTTGAGGCGATCGTGGAGGAGTTGGGCGCGAAGAAGGCGCTGTTCGCCGAGCTCGAGGGGGTCGTGGGCACGGACTGCGTGCTCGCGTCCAATTCCTCCTCGCTGACGCCGACCGCGATGGCCGCCGGGCTGGCGCATCCGGGACGGCTTGTCGGGCTGCACTTCTTTAATCCCGTGCCAGCCATGAAGCTCGTGGAGGTCATCTCGGGGCTGGCTACCGACCCGGAGGTGGCGGACGCCGCGGCGGAGCTGGCGGCGGGGTGGGGGAAGACCGTGGTGCGCTGCGCCGCTACGCCCGGGTTCATCGTGAACAGGATCGCCCGGCCTTTCTATGCGGAAGCGTGGCGGCTCTACGAGGAGCAGGCGGCGACCGCGGCCGCCATCGACGCGGTGCTGACCGGGGCCGGCGGCTTCCGGATGGGGCCGTTCGCGCTGATGGACCTGATCGGCCACGACGTGAACGAGGCGGTCACCCGGTCGGTGTGGGCCGCGTTCGGCCACGACCCGAGGTTCGCCCCGTCGCTCGCCCAGCGCGCCCTCGTCGAAGCCGGCTGGCTCGGCCGCAAGACCGGCCGTGGCATCTACTCCTACGCGGACCCCGCCACGGCCGCCGCTGCCCCGGCTCCGGCCGCGGCCCGGCCGCCAACCGTCATCCAGTACGGCCGTGACCTGACTGATAACAGCAAGACGCAGCTGCGCGAGCTGATCGGTCGCAGTCTCGGCGTCGCCGTCATCGCCCGGGACCGCGATGACGCCGCGGCAGGCCTGCCCGATGGGCTGCTGGAGCTGCCGAGCGGCGCGCTCCTGCTCCAGTGCGCGGGTGCCACGGCCACCGCGCTGTCCGCGGCCTACGAGCGCCCGGTGATCGTCGTCGACCGGGTGCTCGACCCGGCCAAGGCCACGGCCATCGCGGTCGCGCCTTCCGACGGCTGCCCGCCCGCCGCCCTCGCCGAGACCATCGGCCTGTTCCAGGCGGGACGCCTGAACGTGTTCGTGATCGACGACGTGCCCGGCCTGATCGTCACCCGCACGGTCGCCATGCTTGCGAACCTCGCCGCCGACGCCCTCGCTTCCCGCGTCGCGAGCGAAGCCGACATCGACACGGCGATGCGCCTTGGCGTCAACTACCCGCTCGGCCCGCTGGCCTGGGCCCGCGAGTGGGGCACCAGCGTCATCCTGGGAATCCTGGACAGCCTGGACAACTGGTATCGCGACGGCCGCTACCGGGCCAGCCCCCTGCTCCGCCGCGCCGCGCTGTCCCAGCGAGCCCCCGGCGGCGGCACTCTGCTCCCGCGCCAGTCCCAGCCGGGCGAGCACCACTAACCTGCAGCATCCAGAATTATCGTGGGGACTTTGACCCCGTTTTCCCCGACGAACGCTCCACAATGATCCGGCGATCCTGAACCTCCCAAGATCGTGCGGGATTTAGCGCCGTTTTCCGGGACGAATCCCGCACATAGATTTTCGAGGCAGCGCTCCTCGCGCCGGTAGGCGCGAACCTCCACGACGAGTCCCGGCTCCTGGCGCAGGTGGCTCTCAATCTCCAGCAGCTGACGCCGCTCCTCGTCTGACATGGGCATGGGGCGTTCCCCGGACCTGCGACGACCCCTCACTCGCACTCTAAGCGAGTTCTCCCACGGGAGAGATGGCGGCCGAGGCCGGAAGGGGCGGCAGGGTGCCGCCGAACTCGGGGCACAGCGCCTTGTGCCGGCACCAGTCGCACAGGCGGCTCGGCCTGGGACGCCAGTCGCCGGACACTCGCGCCCGCTCGATCGCCTGCCACAGCGCCTCGACCTTCCGCTGCGTGGCGCGCAGATCGGCCTCGTCGGGGGAGTACCGCAGGACCTCGCCATCGGACAGGTACATCAGCTGCAGCATGCGCGGGATGACACCTTGCAGCCGCCAGATCACCAGCGCGTAGAACTTCATCTGGAACAGGGCGCTGGCCTCGTACGCCTCCCGCGGCACGCGGCCCGTCTTGTAGTCCACGATCCGGATGTCGCCGTTCTTCGTCATGTCCAGGCGGTCGATGTAGCCGCGCAGCCGCAGCCCGGAGTCCAGCTCGGCCTCCACGTACCATTCCCGCTGCGCCGGCTCCAGCCGCCGGGGGTCCTCGAGGGTGAAATACCCGTCAAGAGCGGCGGCGGCCTCGGCGACGAAACGGGCCCGTTCCGAATCATCGGAAAAGAGCTCCGCCAGACCAGCGTCAGCTTCCGCCAGCCGTTCCCATTCGGGGACCAGCATGTCGAGCGCCGCCGCCGGGGTCCGCTCACCCGCCGGGCGGTCGAACAGCCGCTCAAGGACGGCGTGCACCAGCGTCCCGCGCGCCGTCGCCGTGGTCGGCGGCTCGGGGATCCGGTCGATCACCCGGAACCGGTACAGCAGCGGGCACGTCATGAAGTCGGCGGCGCGCGACGGCGACAGCGCCGACGGCGGGTCGCCCGCCGGGCCGAAGTCGGCCGGATCCGGCACGTCAGCCTGAGTGGGCACCCCGATCGGGGTCGGCACGTCGACCGGGATGCCGACGGGCGTATCAGACACGTCAGAAGGGTCCACAGCGCCACCGTAAGACAGGGCACCGACATTCCGCAGCCGACCCCGCCCAGGCCACGTTAAAGGCCGCGCTAAAGGCCGCGCCAAGGCGGCGCTAAAGGCCGCGCAACCGCCAGGCCCGCTCGCACTACCCCCGGATGCACGTAGCATCGGTGCTGTGGCAAGTGGCCAGGAAGGGCAGCAGGACCAGCGCGGGCAAGCGGACCAGAACGGCCAGGGCGGCCAGGGCGGCCAGCAGGGCCAGCTGGGCCGGGCGAGCCGGGCAGGCATCGTGGTGGCGCGCCCGTTCGGCATCCCTGTGTTCGTGTCCCCGTACTGGTTCGTCATCGCGGGCGTCTTCATCGTCATCTACGCCAACGACCTGAGCAACTCGCTGCACGGCAACGTCAGGTTCGTGGTCGCGGCCGCCTTCGTGGTGCTGCTGTACCTGTCCGTGCTGGTGCACGAACTGGCCCACTCGGTCGTCGCCCGTGGCTACGGCCTGCCGGTGCGCCGCATCCTGCTGTACCCTCTCGGCGGCATCTCCGAGATCGACAAGGAGCCGCAGACCCCGCTCCGCGAGTTTTGCGTCTCCGCCGCCGGCCCGGCGCTGTCGCTGGCGCTCGGCGGAGTCGGCTGGGCGCTGTCGCTCGTGGTCACCCACGGCATCAGCAACACGCTCGTCAGGCAGCTGATGTACGCCAACATCATCGTCGGCGTCTTCAACCTGCTGCCGGGGCTGCCGCTGGACGGCGGCCGGATGCTGCGCGCCGTCATCTGGAAGATCACGGGTAAGCCGTACACCGCCACGATCGCCGCCGCCTGGGTGGGCCGGGCGCTCGCCGTCGCGCTGCTGCTCCTGATCCCGTTCTCCTCCGGCCGGCTCGCCGGCGGCGACATGGTCAGCACGCTGTGGGTCGCGGTGATCGCCGCGTTCATGTGGGTCGGCGCCAGCCAGTCGATCCGCGCCACCAAGTTCCGTGAGCGGCTGCCGGAGCTGCAGGCCAGGAAACTGGCGAGAAGGGCCATCTCGGTGCCGGCCACCATGCCGCTGGCGGAGGCGATCAGGCAGGCCGACGAGTCCCGCGCGCGGGCGGTCGTCGTGGTGGACCACGACAGCAAGCCGATCGCCATCGTGAACGAGGCCGCGGTGATGGCCACCCCGCCGCAGCGCAGGCCGTGGGTCGACGCGGGCTCCGTGGCCAGGTCGATCGAGCCGAACATGATCCTGCCCGTCGACATTTCCGGCATGGCGCTGCTCGAGGCCATCAAGCGCTCGCCGGCCAGCGAGTACCTGCTGGTGGAGCCCTCCGGCCAGGTGTACGGCGTGCTGGCGGCCCGCGACCTCGACCACGTGTTCGCCGGCGTATAGGCCCGCAGCCACTAGTCTCTAGCGCGTGACACGACGCGGACCGTTCGCGGCAGGGGACCTGGTGCAGCTCACCGATCCCAAGGGCCGCATGCACCAGGTCGTCCTCCAGAAGGGCGCCACGTTCCACACGCACCGCGGCTCGCTCAGCCACGATGACCTGATCGGCGCGCCGGAAGGCAGCGTGGTGATCGCCGCGGGCGGCACCGGCTACGTGGCGCTGCGGCCGCTGCTCGCCGACTACACGCTGGCCATGAAGCGCGGCGCCACGATCGTCTACCCGAAGGACGCGGCGCAGATCCTCGCCTACGCCGACATCTTCCCCGGCGCGCGGGTGCTCGAGGCGGGCGCGGGCTCCGGCGCGCTGTCCTGCTGGCTGCTGCGCGCGGTGGGGGCCGGCCCGTCGGGGCGGCTGGTGTCGTTCGAGCGGCGCCCCGACTTCGCCGCGATCGCCGCGGCGAACGTGGAGAAGTACTTCGGCGAGACTCCCGGCTGGTGGCGGCTGGTGACCGGCGACCTGTCCGCCCCGGCCGCCCTTGAATCATTGTCCGGAACGTCCCCTGCCGACTCCGGGGACCCCGCCGGCGTCTCTTTCGACCGGGTGATCCTCGACATGCTCGCGCCCTGGGAGTGCCTGCCCGACGCGGCGGCGGTGCTGGCACCCGGCGGGCTCATCTGCTGCTACGTGGCCACCACGACCCAGCTGTCGCGGGTGACGGAGGACCTGCGCGCGCACGGCGGGTTCTTCGAGCCCGCCGCGTGGGAGACGATGGCGCGCGGCTGGCACCTGGACGGGCTCGCGGTGCGGCCGGACCACCGGATGATCGGTCACACCGGTTTCCTGGTGACCGCGCGGCGGCTCGCTCCCGGGGTGACCGCGCCGCCGCGCCGCCGCCGGCCGGCCAAGGGCGCGCATTCCGCCGAGGACGAAATAAATCCGCAACCCTACGCGACAGAAATGTAACATTGGGCGAGCAATAGCCCGATAACCTGCGATTTCTCCCTCGTGGGCTAGACCAGTAAGCAGATGAACACGCGCTGAGATGTTAGTTAAGCGCTCCAGATAGGTAAGGTCGGGGTAGAAACGCTCCCGGGAGGAGGTGAGGGCCGTGGCAGCCAGAGAAGAGGGCGGGCGGGCTTCACGGCACGACGATGAGGTGTCCAGCCTTACCGCGCAGATCTCCTTCCTCGATGAGGAGATCGCGGTGCTGCGCCGCAGGCTCGCTGATTCGCCGCGCCAGGTTCGCTTGCTGGAGGAACGGCTCCGCGAGACAGAGGCGTCGCTGACGTCGGTCACCTCGCAGAACGAGCGCCTGGCCTCCACATTGCGCGAGGCCAGGGACCAGATCGTGGCGCTCAAGGAGGAAGTCGACCGGCTGGCGCAGCCGCCGTCCGGCTTCGGTGTGTTCCTCGCCGCGCGCGAGGACAACACCGCCGACGTGTTCACCGGCGGCCGCAAGATGCGGGTGAACGTCAGCCCGAACGTCGAGCTTGAGGCGCTGCGGCCCGGCCAGGAGGTCGTGCTCAACGAGGCGCTGAACATCGTCATCGCCCAGGACTACGAGACCATCGGCGAAGTCGTCATGCTGAAGGAGATCCTGGCGGACGGCGAGCGGGCGCTGGTGATCTCGCACGCCGACGAGGAGCGGATCGTCCGGCTGGCCGCGCCGCTGCTCGACCAGGTGCTGCGCGGCGGCGACTCGCTGCTGCTCGAGCCCCGTTCCGGTTACGTCTACGAGCGGATCCCGAAGGCCGAGGTCGAGGAGCTGATCCTCGAAGAGGTCCCGGACATCTCCTACCACGACATCGGCGGCCTGTCGTCGCAGATCGAGCAGATCCGCGACGCGATCGAGCTGCCGTACCTGCACGCGGACCTGTTCCGCGAGCACCAGCTGAAGCCGCCGAAGGGCGTGCTGCTGTACGGCCCGCCCGGCTGCGGCAAGACGCTGATCGCCAAGGCCGTGGCGAACTCGCTGGCCAAGCAGGTCGCGGCGAAGACCGCCGCGGACGCGGCGGAAGGCAACGGCAAAGCTGGCAAGCAGCAGGAGGGGAAGAGCTTCTTCCTCAACATCAAGGGCCCCGAGCTGCTGAACAAGTACGTCGGCGAGACCGAGCGGCACATCCGGCTGGTCTTCCAGCGAGCGCGGGAAAAGGCGTCCGAGGGCATGCCGGTGATCGTGTTCTTCGACGAGATGGACTCGATCTTCCGGACCCGCGGCTCCGGCGTCTCCTCCGACGTGGAGAACACGATCGTCCCGCAGCTGCTGTCGGAGATCGACGGCGTGGAGGGCCTGGAGAACGTCATCGTCATCGGCGCCTCCAACCGCGAGGACATGATCGACCCGGCGATCCTGCGGCCAGGCCGGCTGGACGTCAAGATCAAGATCGAGCGGCCGGACGCCGAGGCGGCCAAGGACATCTTCTCCAAGTACGTGCTGAAGGAACTGCCGCTGCACCCCGATGACCTGAAGGAGCACGCCAGCTCGGTGCAGGCCACGGTGGATGAGATGATCCAGCGCACCGTGGAGCGGATGTACAGCGAGACCGAGGAGAACCGCTTCCTCGAGGTCACCTACGCCAACGGCGACAAGGAAGTCCTGTACTTCAAGGACTTCAACTCCGGCGCCATGATCGAGAACATCGTGGCCCGCGCCAAGAAGATGGCCATCAAGGAGTTCCTGGACACCGGGCAGAAGGGCATCCGCGTCGCCCACCTGCTGGCGGCCTGCGTGGACGAGTTCAGCGAGAACGAGGACCTGCCGAACACGACCAACCCCGACGACTGGGCGCGCATCTCCGGCAAGAAGGGCGAGCGCATCGTCTACATCCGCACCCTGGTCTCGGGCAAGCAGGGCACCGAGGCGGGCCGTTCCATCGATACGGTCGCGAACACGGGCCAGTACCTCTGAGCCCGCACTACGCTGGACAACTATGAGCGTGCTGCGGGTCATGGGCACCGAGACCGAGTACGGCATCTCCGTACCCGGCCAGCCGGGCGCCAACGCGATGGTGACCTCATCGCAGATCGTCAACGCCTACCAGGCGGCTACCGCCGCGCGTGCCAGGCGCGCCCGCTGGGACTTCGAGGAGGAGAACCCGCTGCGCGACGCGCGCGGGTTCGACCTCGCCAGGGAGGCGGCCGACTCGACCCAGCTCACCGACGAGGACCTGGGGCTGGCCAACGTCATCCTCACCAACGGGGCGCGGCTGTACGTGGACCATGCGCACCCGGAGTACTCCGCCCCTGAGTGCACCAACCCGCTGTCGGTGGTGATCTGGGACAAGGCGGGGGAGCGGATCATGGCGGAGGCCGCGGCCAAGGCCGCGACCGTGCCCGGCTCGCACCCGATTCAGCTCTACAAGAACAACACCGACAACAAGGGCGCGTCGTACGGCTGCCACGAGAACTACCTGATGCGCCGCTCGACGCCGTTCGCCGACATCGTGCGGTACCTGACGCCGTTCTTCGTGACCCGCCAGGTGGTCTGCGGCGCGGGCCGGGTCGGGATCGGCGCCGACGGGCGTGGCACGGGGTTCCAGATCTCGCAGCGGGCGGATTTCTTCGAGGTCGAGGTCGGCCTCGAGACGACCCTGAAGCGGCCGATCATCAACACCCGCGACGAGCCGCACGCCGACCCCGAGAAGTACCGGCGGCTGCACGTGATCATCGGCGACGCGAACATGAGCGAGGTGGCCACCTACCTGAAGATGGGCACCACCGCGCTGGTGCTCGCGATGATCGAGGACAAGTTCCTGTCCGGCGACCTGTCGATCGAGGCGCCGGTCGCGGACCTGCGCGCGGTGTCGCACGACCCGTCGCTGCGGTACCTGGTGACGCTGCGGGACGGGCGGAAGATGACCGCGGTCCAGCTGCAGACCGAGTACCTGGAACTGGCCCGCAAGTACACCGAGGACAAGTACGGCACCGACGTGGACCCGACCACAGCCGACGTCCTTGACCGCTGGGAGTCGGTGCTCGGCCGGCTGGCCGACGACCCGATGCAGCTGTCCCATGAGCTGGACTGGGTGGCGAAGCTGGAGCTGCTCGAGGGCTACCGGCGCCGCGACGGGCTGTCCTGGGACCACCCGAAGCTCCAGCTCTTCGACCTGCAGTACTCCGACGTCCGGCAGGACCGCGGGCTGTACAACCGGCTCGCCGCGCGCGGCCGGATGGTCCAGCTGACCGACGAGAACGCGATCGGCTGGGCGGTCGACAACCCGCCAGAGGACACCAGGGCCTACTTCCGCGGCCGCTGCCTGCGCCAGTACGCGGACGCGGTGGCCGCCGCCTCCTGGGACTCGGTGATCTTCGACATCCCCGGCCGGGAGTCGCTGCAGCGCGTCCCCACCCTGGAGCCGCTGCGCGGCACCAGGGCGCACGTCGGCGAGCTGCTCGACCGCTGCCGGACCGCCGGCGACCTCGTCGCCGCCCTCACGGCTCAGGAGTAGTTGCCCAAGTGATGCCGCCGCGGAGGGTTGGGCGGGACTGTCGCTGGCGACGATAACGTTGAGCTGTTGAGGGGGTCGTGCCCCTCAGGGACGGAGGTACGCCAGATGGCGACGAACAAGGACACCGGCGGCCAGCGCCAGACCACGCGCCGCACCGAGGAGACCGAAGAGGAGCAGGCCGCCTCGGCCGAGGAAGTCAAGGAGCGGCACGAGAAGCTGTCCGACGATGTGGACGCGATCCTGGACGAGATCGACGAGGTCCTCGAGGAGAACGCCGAGGAGTTCGTCAGGTCCTACGTCCAGAAGGGCGGCCAGTAACATCCCTGCCGCGAGGTTCGCGGTAGGCGAAAGGCCCCGCCTCGGGGCAGGTGCATTCACTACCGCAACGGGCGGTAGTGTCTGCTCAAGAACATCAAACCGGGCAGTTATTCGGCAGGGCAGGGAGGCGGGCGCGTGAACGGGCATTTCGACGGCGGGCTGGGACAAGCGGGGGCCTTCATGACGGCGCGCATCCCGTCGTTCACGCACTTCCTGGCCACGCACGCCCCTGACTTGCTGCCGGCCTCGCTGGCCGGGCAGCTGCCAGCCGGCAGCGCCGACATCATCAAGGACTTGCCGCACGCCACGACGATCGTGGCCGCGGCGTGCGAGCGCGGCGTGGTGCTGGCGGGCGACCGGCGGGCGACCGCCGGCAACATGATCTCCAAGCGGGACGTCGAGAAGGTGTTCCGCAGCGACGAGT
>DATBBI010000024.1:0-6826 GCA_036271115.1 Trebonia sp. | reverse complement strand
CCGCACAGCATCGCGCACGACTTCCGCCGCACCTCGATCACGATGCTCGAGGCGATGGGCATCTCGGTGGAGTACAGCCACCACGAGGGCGCGCCCGGCCAGCAGGAGATCGACCTGCGCTACGCCGACGCGCTGACCACGGCGGACAACATCATGAGCTTCCGCCTGGTGATGAAGGAAGTCGCGATCGAGCAGGGCGTCTGGGCCACGTTCATGCCCAAGCCCTTCACCGAGCATCCCGGCTCGGGCATGCACACCCACGTTTCCCTGTTCGAGGGTGACCAGAACGCCTTCTACGAGGCAGGCGCCGAGTACCAGCTCTCGAAGTCGGCCCGCGCGTTCATCGCCGGCCTGCTCAGGCACGCCCCCGAGATCACCGCGGTGTGCAACCAGTGGGTGAACTCCTACAAGCGCCTCTGGGGCGGCGCGGAGGAGACCGCCGGCGCGGGGGGAGAGGCGCCCGCCCACGTCTGCTGGGGCCACAACAACCGCTCCGCGCTGGTCCGCATCCCCATGTACAAGCCGCAGAAGGGCAACTCGACCCGCGTCGAGTTCCGCTCGGTGGACGCGGCATGCAACCCGTACCTGGCGTTCGCGGTCATCCTCGCCGCCGGCCTGAAGGGCATCGAGCAGGATTACGAGCTCCCGCCGGGCGCCGAGGACGACGTGTGGGCCCTGACCAGCGCCGAGCGCCGCGCCATGGGCATCAAGCCCCTCCCGGCCGACCTCAACGAGGCCATCAAGGTCATGGAGAACAGCGAACTGGTCGCCGAGACCCTGGGCGAGCACGTCTTCGACTTCTTCCTGCGCAACAAGCGCGAAGAATGGCAGGAGTACCGCCGCCAGGTCACGAGGTACGAACTAGACCGCTACCTCCCGATGCTCTAGCGGCAGCGGCCTGCCGTGACCGTCAGCATCCGCGCCCTGCGTCCTGACGACATCGACGTCGTGGTGGAGTTCTCGCTGCGCGCGTGGCAGCCGGTATTCGAGTCGTTCCGGCAGGTCATGGGGGCGGAGATATACCGCCGCGTCTACCCGGACTGGAAGGCCATCCAGGCGGAGGTCGTGGAGTCCTCCTGCCGCGCGGAAGGCAACCGGGTCTGGGTCGCGGAAGCCGATGGGCGCCCGGTCGGGTACACCGTGGTCGTCGTCCACCCGATCAACCGTGAGACGCAGAGCGGCCAGATCGACATGCTCGCGGTCGACCCCGACTACCAGCAGCGGGGCATCGGCCATGCGCTAGTCGACTTCGCGGTCGACCGGATCACCGAACTGGGCATCCCGCTCGCCGAGATCGGCACCGGCGGCGACCCCGGCCACGCACCGGCCCGGCGGCTCTACGAGAGAGCGGGGTTCACGCCCGTCCCGCTGGTCCACTACTTCAAGGCGCTGCCATAGCGCGTACGCCGACCCTCGTCGGCCTGGCGGGACAACCCCTCGCGAGTAGGCTGTCACCGTAGGGCAAGGGGGCGGGATGGACGCAGCCACGCGAGCAGTCCTCAACGAGGCCGAGACGCTGCTCATCGAGGAAACCAGCCGCGAGGCGCTCGCGGCGCTGGACGAAGACGCCGCCATCGAGCTCGAAACCCGGATAAGACGGGCCCGCGGCAAGTACGTCAGCCAGTACCGGCGGGGCGCGAGCGCGCGGGTGGCCGAGCACGGCGGCCGTGGCAGGGCGCGGCCGGAGAACGCCCGTGCCGCGCAGAAGGCGGAGGCGTTCGAACGCGCCCTTTCCAGGGTCAGCCGGCGGGTCGCGGCGCTGGCCGCGCAGTCCGCGGCGGAGCTACGCGCCGAGCGGCTGGCACTGGCCAGGGAGGCGAAGCAGCGTGACTGGCCCGGTGGCGGGGAGATGGTGCCCGGCCAGCGCGGTCCCGGTTCTGGGGCCTCCACCGTCCCGGCTGGCCGCACCGGGGACCGCGCGCTGCGCAACCCGGCCAGTGAGCGGGACCGCGCGGGAACGCTCGCCACGGGCGCGCGGCAGCAGGCTAAACGCGACAGCAAGCGCACCGCGACGCGGTAGGCGCCAGGTTCACCCGCTGCGGGTGGGACCGTCGGCCGTGGACGCGGGCAGCATTGGGTCTGCCGCCGCAGGAGGGAGCAGGGATGGCGCTGACGCCCCGGATTTCCCCGAAAGCAGCGGTCGCCGTGGTCATCGCGGTCCTCGCCGGGCTCAACGTGGTCGATATCCGGGTGGCGCGCGCGTCGCTGATAGTGGGACCGGTCGTTGTCGCCGGGCTGACCGGCATCGCCCGGCTCGCCGGGCTCAGCTGGCAGGACCTCGGCCTGGGACCCGGTACCTGGCGGCCGGGGCTGAGGTGGGCGGCGGCGGAGATAGGCATCGTCGGGCTGGTGCTCGCGGCTGCGGCGGCGCTCCCGCTGACCAGGGAGGCGTTCCGCGACACCCGCTACCGGCTGGACTTGGGGAACACGCTGCTGACCTCGCTCGTGCTGATCCCGATCGGCACCGTGCTGGTCGAGGAGCTCGCCTTCCGCGGTGTGCTGTGGGGGCTGCTCAGAGAGGTCAAGGGCACCACAACGGCGACCATAGTCTCGTCGGCCTTGTTCGGCGTGTGGCATGTGCTGCCGTCACTCGGGCTGGCCACGAACAACGCGGCGATCACCGGCGCCGTCGGCACGGGCAGATCGGCGCAGACCACGACGGTGCTGGCGACGGTGCTGTTCACTGGCCTTTCCGGCGTGGTGTTCTGTGAGGTGCGGCGCCGCAGCGGCTCGATCCTGGCGTCGGCGGGCCTGCACTGGGCGACGAACGGGCTGGCCGTTCTCGCCTCGTCGGCGGTGTGGGCATGGGGGACGCGATGAGTCCGGAGGACCGGGCGTTGGAGGCGCGAGGCGTCACGACGGGCTGATCGTGATGCTGCCGAGGTCGGAGCTGGCGGAGATGACGTGCGGCGAGGCCGGGTTCTTGGGCACGGTGACGGTGCTGGAGCCGACGTAGGCGTGCGTGTTGATCTGGTATGCCGCGGAGCCGGGCACGGCCAGCGTGATCGGGCCGACGTTCGTCGAGGCGTGCACGGCCGACGGCGCGGCGGAGAACGTCGCGTCGATGCCGCCCGCGTTCGACTTCAGCGTGGCGGTCGGCGAGCTGAGGCTGATCGCGGTGATCAGCCCGGCGCTGGTCTGCGCGCTGACCGGCCCGGCCAGCGACGTCAGCGTGATCGGGCCCGCGGCGGTCGACACCTGGACCGCCACGCCGCGCGGCACCTGGACGTCGTAGGACACGCCGCACACGAATTCCGACGGGCAGCTGTAGGAGAGCGTCAGCGTGGTCCCTGAGATCACGTGCGTCACCGCCGGCGCCGTCTTGCCGTACGACACGGCCTCAGACACGCCGACCGTGCCGCGGTTGCCGCCCGTGACGTCGATGCTGCCCGAGCCGCCCTTGATGACCACCGTCGTCACCCGCGCGGTGACCGTGTAGACGTGCGCGGGCGGGTGGTGCGTCGTGCCGAGCTGGGGCAGCGGGTGGCAGCCCGTCAGCACCAGGGCGCCGGCGGCGCCGCAGCACGCACCGCTCACCGCCGCAAGCCGCGAACCGCTCCGCATGTTCAGAGATTCTTCTAGCAACGCGGCGCGGCCGCAATCACCGCGCCTACTCCTCGTAGCGCCCGCCGAGGTACCTGGCGAGGAACCGCTCGGCGGCCGTGTAGAACCTGATCCGGTTCTCCGGCTTGGCGAACCCATGCCCCTCGTCGGGGAACAGCAGGTACTCGTGCTCGATCCCGGCTTCCGTCAGGGCGGCGACGATCTGCTCCGACTCGGCCTGCTTGACGCGCGGGTCGTTGGCGCCCTGCGCGATCAGCAGCGGGATCCTGATGTCGCGCGCCCGCGACAGCGGCGACCGCGACCACAGGAACTCGGCGTCCGTCTCCGGGTTCCCCACCCGCCGGTACAGCTGCGCGATCATCGGCGCCCAGTAGGGCGGGATGGTCTCGAGGAGCGTCTTCAGGTTGGACGGCCCGACGATGTCCACCGCGCAGCGGAAGACGTCGGGCGTGAACGCGGCACCCACCAGCGCCGCGTACCCGCCGTAGGAACCGCCGTAGATGGCCACCCGCGACGGATCCGCCCACCCCGAAGCGACCACGTGCGACACCGCGTCGATCAGGTCGTCGTGCATCTTGCCGCCCCACTCGCGGTCCCCGGCGGCGACGAACGCCTTCCCGTACCCCGTGGAGCCGCGGTAGTTGACCTGGACGCCCAGGTAGCCCCGGTTGGCGAACCACTGCGCCTCCGGGTTGTACCCCCAGGTGTCCCGCACCTGCGGCCCGCCGTGCACGTCCACCACGGCCGGCAGGGACGACCGGCCCTGCCCGGGCGGGAACGTCACGTAGCCGTGGATCTCCAGCCCGTCCCTTGCCGTGAACGAGAACGGCTCCATGGCCGCCAGCGTGTACGACGACAGCGCGGGCCGCGCCTCGAACAGCAGCCGGCCGGACTTCGACGCACGGTCGTACATGTAGAAGGTGAGCGACCCGGCGTCGAGGGTGAAACCGACCAGCCACGTCTGGTCGGACTCGTCCCGCCCGAGGAACATCGGGTCGCCGGGGTGCAGCCCGCGAATCGCCTTCAGGTCGTCTTCGACCGACGGGTCGAGCACCACGTAGGTCATCCGGTCCTTGAGAATCACGACGATTTGCGGGTCGCGGGTATCCGGGTCCAGCATGGCCCCGGCGACGTCCGCCTCGGGGTCCTCGGCCAGCACCGTGGTCGCGCCGGTCGCGAGGTCGACCCGCGTCAGCCGGGCCGTGTCCGTGTCGGCCGCGCTGATCATCAACAGGGACTCGCCGTCTCCGCTGAACGACATCACGTCGAGGGACGTCACGTCCTCGGCGGGGACGGTCAGGAGCGTCCGCCAGTCCGCCGACGCCGAATCCCGGACCAGCACGTCCAGGGACCCGTCGGGCAGCGGCGCGAGCGCGCAGCGCACCACGAGGTCCTCATCGGCCAGCCAGCCGGCGTACCCCGGGTTCTCGATCTCCTTGACCAGGTTCCCGGTCTCCAGGTCTAGCCGGTACACGTCGTGCAGCTGCGGGTTGTCGGCGTTGATCCCGACGAGGAGCTCGGTCGGGCGCCGCTTGCTCGACCCGATGATCTGCGCGTGGATCTTCTCGAACGGCGTCAGGTCCCTGCGCTCACCGGTGACCAGGTCGACGTCGTAGAGCCGCCAGTTCTCGTCACCGCCGACGTCCTGCACGTACAGCAGGTGCCGCCCGTCCCACGCCCAGCCGAACGTCCGGATCCCGCGGTCGGTGTCATCGGTCACCGCCCGCGCCGCTGCCCAGTCGACGCCGTCGGACTCGCTGATGGGCGCGACCCACACGTTCAGCACGCCGTCCCGCGGCGCTATCCAGCCGAGCTGGGACCCGTCGTGGGATATCCCAGGGCTGGTCCGCTCTGGGTTGCCGAACAGTACGCTGCGCGGGATGAGATCGACCATGCCCAATGCCTATCACAAGCCGCGGAGCACTCGATCCACGGCAAATAGGGGACTGCAGCTCAGCGCGGCCATCCGTTATACGCTCCTAGCGTGAGCGGCACGCGGACCTCCCTGGCGGGCTGGCTGGCCCGGATGGGCTTCACCGACGTTCCCCGCGCAGAACGTGAGCTCGCCGCCCTCGGCATCGCCGCCGGCGGCCATCCGCTGCTCACCGCCCTCGCTCAGGCGGCCGACCCCGGCCTCGCGCTGGCCGGCCTGGCGCGGATCGCCGAACGTGACGCTGGCCTCACCGAGCAGCTCACCGGCGACGCCGCGTTCAGCGCCCGCCTCACCGCGGTGCTCGGCGTCAGCAAGGCGCTGGCCGACCATCTCGCCAGGCACCCGGAAGACACCATCGTGCTGCGCGGCCAGGACGCCGACCGCCGCCAGGACCAGGCCGCGATCCGCGCCGGGCTGCTGACCGCCGTGGCCGACGGCGGCCAGGCCGATGCTGGCGATCCGGCCGCCCGGCTCGCCGCCGCCTACCGCCGCCGCGTGCTGCACCTGGCCGCCCGCGACCTCACCGGCAAGGCGTCGGTGGACGAGGTTGGCCAGGAACTCGCCGGCATCGCCGACGCCGTCCTCGAGGCAGCGCTGGCCATCGCCCGTGCCGAGCTTCCCGGCGACGCCGCGCCGGCCCGGCTCGCGATCATCGCGATGGGCAAGTGCGGCGCCTGCGAGCTCAACTACGCCAGCGACGTCGACGTGATCTTCGTGGCCGAGCCGGCGCCCGGCAGCACAGAGGAAGCCGCCCTCAAGACGGCCACGAAGCTGGCCGCGGGCGTGATCCAGGTCTGCGAGCGGTCGACCCCCGAAGGCAGCATCTTACCCGTCGACCCGAACCTGCGCCCGGAAGGCCGCCAGGGCCCGCTCGTGCGCACGCTGGCCAGCCACCTGGCGTACTACGACCGGTGGGCCAAGACCTGGGAGTTCCAGGCGCTGCTCAAGGCCCGCGCGGCCGCCGGCGACCTGGACCTCGGCGAGCGCTACGTCGCCAAGGTCAGCCCGCTGGTCTGGCAGGCGTCGCAGCGGGAGAACTTCGTCGAGGACGTGCAGGCGATGCGCCGCCGGGTGGAGGCCACGCTGCCGAAGAACATGGCGGGCCGCGAGCTCAAGCTCGGCCCCGGCGGCCTGCGCGACATCGAGTTCGCCGTCCAGCTGCTGCAGCTGGTGCACGGCCGCGCCGACGAGCGGCTGCGCGCCCCGGCCACGCTGCCCGCGCTCAAGGCGCTGGCGGACGGCGGCTACGTCGGCCGCGCCGACGCCGACGACCTGGCCGGCGCGTACCGGTTCCTGCGCCGCACCGAGCACCTGCTGCAGCTGTTCCAG
>DATBBI010000023.1:0-9318 GCA_036271115.1 Trebonia sp. | reverse complement strand
CGAAGGCCGGAAGTTCCTCGATGTGGCCCGCCGTGCCCGTGCGGCTGGCAAGCCGATCGTGGTCCTGAAGATCGGCCGCTCGGAGTACGGGCAGAAGACAGCGGCATCGCACACCGCCTCGATCGCCGGGAACGACGCGGTCGCCTCGGCGGTCTTCACCCAGTACGGCGTCGTGCGCGTCGACGACGCAGACGAGCTGGGCGAAGCCCTGCAGCTGTTCTCCAGGGCCCTTGAGGTGGCGGACCGCGACATAACCCGCACCTGTGTGTACTCGTTCTCCGGGGGCACCGCGTCACTCGCCGCGGATCTGGTGGGCAGCGCCGGGCTGGAGCTCGCGGCGTTCGAGCCGGCGACCTTGGCGGCGCTCACGGCGCGGGCTCCGGCATTCGGGTTCGTGGACAATCCCGTGGATCTCACCACCAAGGTGTTCACCGACGCCGAGCTGAACCGGGCCATGTTCAAGCTGATCTGCGACGACCCGAACGTCGGCTCGGTGCTGTTCGCGATGCCCGCGGACTACGGCGAGGACACCGTGGCGGTGTCCAGGGACGCGGTCGAGATCGCGCGGTCCACGGGCACCCTGCTGATCCCCGTGTGGATGTCGCCTCGGCGCGGAGGTGGATACCAGGTACTGCACGCGGCGGGGCTGGCGCCGCTCGACGGTGTCCGCCGCGCGGTGAAGGCTCTGCGGCGCTTTGCCGAGTGGCGGGACAGCGGGCTTGCCTCCGTCGGGGCGGGCACCCGGGAACCGGCCGGCGACGGCGCCCATCCGGCGACGGCGACGAGCGAGCGCGCGCTGACCTACGAGCAGTCGAGGGACCTGCTGGCGTCCGGGGGGGTGCGCGTCCCGCGCGAGTCGTTCGTCACCACCGCTGACGGGGCTGCCGCGGCGGCGGAGTGGATCGGGGGCCCGGTCGTGATGAAGCTGAGCGCACCTGGCCTGATCCACAAGACGGAGGTCGGCGGGGTGCGGCTCGGCGTCCGCGGCGGGGAACAGGCGGCGGCCGCCTTCGACGAGATGACCTCGCCCGGGCGGCTGGCGCCCCACGGGGTCGCGGCCGACGGTGTCTTCGTGCAGGAGATGGTCGCCGAGGGACTGGATCTGCTCATGAGCGTCCACGATGACGAGGTTTTCGGGCCGGTCCTGACCATCGGGGCCGGCGGTGTGGCCACCGAGATCGAGCGGGACGTCGCGCATCTCGCGATCCCGTTCGAGGACACCGAACTCCTGCGAGCGCTGCGGGGCCTGCGCCTGTGGCCGCATCTGGCGGGCTTTCGCGGGAAGCCGGGCAGCGATCTCGCGGTGCTCGCCCGCACGGCTCGCGCGGTCGCCGACGCGTACGCGTCCGAGGCGTCTTCGCTCGCCGAGATCGAGATCAACCCGCTGCGGGTGGTAGCCGACGTGGACCAGACCAGCTGCGTGGCGCTGGACATCGTCGCCCTGCGCCGGTAACCGGCGAGCCCTCGCGATTCGCTCGGGGTCTGTCGCATTGTCAATTTGCATGCAATAATTAATTCAGAACGGACGGTCGCGGCTCGAGCCGGAGCACTTGATCGCGGCACTCGGGCGGCGTCGCCGGGCTGATTGTGGCGTGCTGTACGCAGGCACCAGGTGGAGGGAGCAAGGCATGAAGGGTAGCCAGGCGGTCGCCGAAGTCCTGCGTCGCGAGGGCGTGGACACGGTGTTCTGCTTCCCGGCCAACAAAATGATCGACACCGCGGCGGCCGTGGGAATCCGGCCGATCGTGGGGCGACAGGAGCGCAGCGTCATCAACATGGCGGACGCGTACAGCCGGACCTCGAACGGCGAGCGCATCGGCGTCGCGATGGTTCAGCACGGCCCGGGCGCCGAGCACGCATTCGGCGGCATCGCCCAGGCCTACGCCGATTCGGTGCCGCTGCTGTTGCTGCCGAACGGCAACACCCGCCGCGAGCTCGGGCTGCGCACGACGTTCGACGCGGTCGAGGCATACCGGCCCATCACGAAGTGGTCGGCTCGCTTCTCCACGGCGGAGACCGTGCACGAGCAGCTGCGCCGGGCGTTCCAGCTGATGCGCTCGGGCCGTCCCGGCCCGGTGGTGCTGGAGCTGCCGCTCGACGTCGCCGAGGACGAGTTCGACGACGCGCTGTTCGAGTACTCCCCGCCGGCCCGGTACCGCAGCGCTGCCGACCCCAGTGACGTCGAGCGCGCCGTGGGGCTTCTCCTCGACGCGCAGCGGCCGCTGATCCGGGCCGGCCAGGGCGTGCTGTGGGCCGGCGCGACCGACGCCCTGGTCGAGTTCGCGGAGCTGATCAACGCGCCGGTCGCGACCACCTATGTCGGCAAGAGCGGGTTCCCGGAGGACCACCCGCTGTCGATCGGTTCGGGCGGTACGGCGGTCAGCCCGGGGATCCGGGCGTTCGTTCCGGACGCCGATGTCGTCCTCAGCATCGGCGCGAGCCTCATCACGACGCTGGGCTCCTTCCAGCTGCCGCCGGGCAAGACCATCATCCAGGCGACGAACGACCCCGACGACCTGGCGCAGCAATACCCCATCGCGTGCGGTCTGGTGGGGGATGCCCAACTGGTGCTCCGGCAGCTGACCGAGGAGCTGCGCAGCCAGCTGAAGTCACGCAAGCCAGCGAGCGCGGGCCGCGACACCCGGGCCGAGATCGCCGCCGTCGCCGCCCAGACCGCGGCCGAATGGAACCCGCGATTCTCCTCGGCCGAGGTGCCGATCAGCCCGCTCCGGGTGATCGGCGAGCTGATGCGGGCGGTGGACCCGGCGCGCACGGTCATCACGCACGACTCCGGCTATCCGCGCGACCACCTGGCGCCGCACTACGTCAGCACACGGCCCAGGGGCTACCTGGGCTGGGGCAACTCCACGCCGCTCGGTTCCTCGCTCGGCCTCGCGCTGGGCGCGAAAGTGGCCGCGCCGGACAAGCTGTCGGTCTGTTTCCTCGGCGACGCGGCGTTCGGACAGTGCGGCCTGGAACTGGAGACAGCGGTGCGCAACAAGATCCCGGTGCTCTGTGTGCTGGTGAACAACTCCGAGATGACCGGCTACGGCGATCACCAGCGCATAGCCGAGGAGCGGTTCGGCCTCAAGTCGCTGTCCGGCCGGTATTCGGAGATCGGCAGCGCGCTCGGCGCGGAGTCCTCCCGCATCACCGACCCCGACGAGGTCGCCGCGAGCATTCAGAAGGGCATCGCCAGGGTGGAGTCAGGCGCGGTCGTTCTGCTCGAGTTCATTACGGCACCGCTGCGGCACCGGATCGCGGCCGCCGTCGTATTCGGCGGCTAAGTGCGATGACATACGTGGTCACACAGGCGTGTGTCGATGTCAAGGACCGCAGTTGCGTCGATCAGTGCCCGGTCGACTGCATATACGAGGGTGAGCGGATGATGTACATCCATCCCGACGAGTGCGTCGACTGCGGGGCCTGCGAGGCTGCGTGCCCGGTGTCGGCCATCTTCTACAGTTACGACCTGACTCCGGAGAGCGAGCCGTTCCTCGAGATCAACGCCCAGTTCTTCGCCGGGATCGGCTCGCCCGCGGGCGCGAGCAAACTCGGCCGGCCCGGCCGCGACCACAAGTTCGTCGCGAGCCTTCCGCACGCCGGCAGGCCGTAGATGACGCACCCGCTGTCGGTCGCCATCGTAGGGTCGGGGCCCTCCGGCGCCTACTGCGCGCGACTGCTGAGCGAGGACGGCTCGCTCGACGCCCGCGTCGACGTCTACGATCGCCTGCCCGCTCCGTATGGCCTTGTGCGTTACGGCGTCGCCCCGGACCATCAGAAGATCAAGTCGATCACGGCGTCGCTCGCCGAGATCTTGGAGCATCCGCGCGTGCGGTTCGTCGGCAACGTAGCGGTCGGCTCGGATGTCTCGCTCGACGGGCTGCGGCGGCACTACGACGCGGTGATCCTCGCCTGCGGCGCGAGTGTCGGCCGCCGGCTCGGGATCACCGGGGAGGACCTGCCCGGTGTCTTCTCCGCGACCGACTTCGTCGCCTGGTACAGCGGGCACCCGGACGCGGCGGTGGACCGGTTCTCCCTCACCGCGGAGCAGGCGGTCGTAATCGGCGTCGGTAACGTCGCCCTGGATGTGGCCAGGATGCTCGTCCGCACTGCGGACGAGCTGCGGAGGACAGATGTGCCCGAGCACGTCGTGGAGGTGCTGGCCGCGAGCTCGATCCGCGAGATCACCATCGTCGGCCGCCGCGGCCCGGCGTTCGCCAAATTCACCAGCAAGGAACTGGCCGAACTCGGGGCCTTGGAAAGTGCCGACGTGGTCGTCGATCCCGCGGACCTGATCCTTGACGAAGAGCAGGAGGCCGCCCTCGCCGCGAATCCCGCCGCCCGGCGCGTCCTGGGCAAACTGCGGGCCATGGCGGATCGTGAGCCCCGCGGCGGGGAGCGCTCGATCCGCTTCGCCTTCGCGTGCCGTCCGGCCGAGTTCCTCGGTACGACGGCGGTCGAGGCGGTGCGCTTCCAGCGGTCGCTGGGCCGGAGCAGCGAGCCGGTCGACGTCCCGGCGCAGTTCGTGCTGCGCTCGATCGGCTATCACGGCAGCCGCCTGGCGGACATGCCCTTCGACGAGCGAACCGGAACCGTCCCGAATGACGTCGGACGGGTCATCGGCCCCGATGGGCCGGTGCCCGGCTTGTACGCCGCCGGCTGGATCAAGCGCGGCCCGACCGGGGTGATCGGTACGAACCGGCCAGACGCCAGCGAGACGGTGCGTGCGCTGGTCGATGACATGCGCGCGGCCCCGCTCAAGCGCGCCGCGGCGCCTGGCGACCCCGTCGATCTGCTGAGGCTGGGCGGCAAGGCCATTGTCGACTGGGCCGGCTGGCGCGCTATCGACCGGGCGGAGCGGGAGTACGGGGAGCGGCTCGGCCGCGACCGGGTAAAGCTGCACGACCGCACACGGCTGCTGGATGCGGCCTCGGCTACCGACGCCAGCGAGGACTGAGCCGATGGCTATCCGAGATGCGCGCGATGTCGCCGGCGGCTCGCATCGTCTCGCCGGGCGCGTCGCCCTGGTGACTGGCGCCGCGCGCGGCATCGGAGCCGCCGCCGCCCGCCGTTTCGCGGCCGAGGGCGCTCGCGTCGTAGTGGCGGACGTGCTTGACGACGAAGGCAGCGCGGTGGCCGCCGAGCTTCGCGACCGAGCGCTGTACGTCCGCCTGGACGTTCGCCACGAGGCCGCGTGGGGCGATACGGTCCGGGCCGCCCGTGACCACTTCGGGAGCGCGCCCACCATCCTCGTGCACAACGCCGGCGTGATGATCCGAGGCACAGCGGAGAACGCCGACGAGGCCGCCATGCGGTTCGCGTTCGAGGTGAACGTCCTCGGGCCGGCTCTCGGCACGTCAGCGTGCGTGCCCGGGATGCGCGCCGCGGGCGGGGGAGCGATCGTCTTCGTCTCGTCGATCGCCTCGATCACCGGCGGCGGCGGCTTTCTTCCCTACGCCAGCAGCAAGGCGGCCAACGCTGTCTACGCGCGCTGTGCCGCGCGGGAGCTCGGCCCGCTCGGCATCCGGGTGAACTCGCTGCACCCGGGCGGGGTCGAGACGCCGATGAACTCCGGCCCCGACTTCGCCGACCTCGACCGCGACGCGTGGTTCGGGCGGATGGCCATTCCGCGGATAGGCCGGCCGGACGAGATCGCCGATGCGCTGCTCTACCTCGTGTCGGACGAATCGTCCTACGTCACCGGCACTTCGCTCGTCGTCGACGGAGGCCAGGTCCTCGGTCCGGTGACCGCGTGGGCGGCATCGTCCGGTGCGGCAGGCTGACGCCGGGCCTGCGGCTCACCGGTCGAGCAGCACGACCGTCTTCCCGATGTTGCCGCCGCGGAACAGTTCGAGCATAGCGGCGGGCAGGGACTCAATGCCGTGATGGATGGTCTCGAGCGCGACGATCTGGCCGGTGTCGAGCCAGTGCCCCAGCTGGGCCAGGGCCGCGGGCTCGAACTCGCCGAAGTGCGACGGCGTGAAGCTCTCAAACCGCAGGCCGTTGCGGTGGATCGGGCGGATGTCAACTGTCCAGCCGCCGTCCTGGTCGTCATAGCTGGAGATCTGGCCGCACTCGATGACGCGGGCCGGGCGCCGCATCGTGGACATGATCGCCTGGCTGACCGCGCCGCCCACGTTGTCGAAGTAGATGTCGGGGCCGCCGGGCACGAGCTCGAGCAGATCCCCTGCGAGGGCCGGCGACCGGTAGTCGAGTGCGGCGTCGAAGCCGAGCCGCTCCACCAGCACGCTCCGCTTCTGCTGGGAGCCCGCCAGGCCGATCACGCGCGTGCCGAGGATCTTCGCGATCTGGCCGGCGACCGAGCCCACCGCGCCTGCCGCGGCGGAGACGACCATCGTCTCGCCTCGGCGGGGCTTCGCCGCGCCCACGATCCCGAAGAACGCCGTTATCCCGGTGATGCCGAGGACGCCGAGGTAACGCGACGGGTGCTCCTCTGTCGGTGCGAGCCGGCGCAGGGTGCCCCGTCCGACGGGCCGCTCCGAGATCGCGCGGGCGCCGAGGATCGACCGGGCGGACCAGTCGATGCTTCCGACGACGAGCTCTCCGGGGGCGTGGCCGGAAAGGCGGGAGTCGAGTATCCGTGCCACCCCGAGGGAGTGGACGGGGGCGCGGAGGTCGAGCTGCGGGATGTAGTAGTTCGGCATCCCGGTCATGCAGCCACGCAGGTACGGATCGACCGAGAGGCAGACGGTTTCCAGCAGCACCTCGCCGTCGGCTAGCGGCCGGAGCGCGGTCTCGCGGAGCTCGAAGTGCTCCTCGCGCAGCGCGTCGCCCAGCACGTAGCTCTTCAGGTAGACGGACGTGTTCGAAGCTGGCAACGGTGCTCCTGCGGTCGTAGGCGGCGCGGCATCCCTGACCGGCTCAGGAGAAGACCCGGAGTTCCGGGTGGTCGGTGAACTCGAACCGGTTGACGAGACCGCCCGCCAGCGACGCCGGCGCGACGGCGTCGAGACTGTCGAGACCCCAGTCGTCACGGCTGCTGATCGTGCGCAGCGGCTCCGGCTCGCTGAGCAGCGAGATGGTGTTGCCCCAGACCTCGAACGTACGGCCGTTGATGTTCGACGCGGCGTCGGTGCACAGCCAGACGACGAGGGGGGAGATCTTGCGTGGCGGGGAGAGCTCCGGGTCCTCCAGCATCCGCTCGAGAACGCCTACGGTCCTCGGGAGCATGCCCAGGCCGATCAGCGTGGTCCATTTCGCGGTGACGATCGAGTAGTCGGTGCCGGACTGTCCGCTCGCCTGCGGGCGGATGGCGTTGCACCTGACGCCGAAGCGTCCGAGCTCGCTGGCCACCGCGCGGGTCAGCCCCACGACGCCCTCTTTCGCGGTGGCGTAGGAGGAATGGGCCGGATGTCCGAAGCCCGAGGCCGAGCTGGTGTTGACAATCGCGCCGCCACCCTGCTTGCCCATGGGCACGGCGGCGTACCGGATCAGCGCGAAGTATCCCTTGAGGTTGACGTCGAGCGTGGCGTCGTACTGGCTCTCCGCCTCCTCCCACAGGTCGCAGTAGTGGCCTACCATCGCGTTGTTGATGAGGATGTCGAGCCGGCCGAAGGTGTCAAGCGCCTGGGTCACGATGTCGCCAGCGCCGTCCCAGGTGGCGGACACCTTGCTCGCGACGGCTTCGCCGCCGCTCGCCTTGATCTCCGCGACGACGCTGTCGGCGTCGGCGCCCTTGCGGACGCCGATGTCGTTGACAACGACCCGCGCCCCGTGCGCGGCGAGCAGGCTCGCGTGTTCGCGGCCGATGCCGCCGCCGGCGCCGGTGACGATCGCGACCCTGCCCTCGAGGCGGCGCGGTGACTCTGCGGTCTGCATGCGCGGTCAGCTGCCCGCACCATCGAACAGGGCGAAGGCGTACGCGGTGTCCAGGTGCTCCCACATCTCGGCGATCTGGCCGTCCTGGAAGCGGAAGAAGTACACGTAGACGTTCTCGTACGGCTCGCCGGACGCGGCCAGCCGGGTCGAGAGGTGGACCTGTGCCGCGCCGATGTTCTCGTCCGCGAGCAGGAACTCGATCGTCCAGGATCGTTCCCGCACGTAGAGCTTCAGAGACAGGGCTGTCAGCGTTTCGGCTAGCGTGGCACCGCCGACGATCGGCCGGACAGCCAGGCCGCGCTGCTCGCCGGACAGCGGCGGCCAATACCGGGCGTCCGTGGTGAATGTGGCTTCCAGCGCCGCGCGGTCCAGCTTGTCCTTAGCCGCGAAGTGCTCTCTGATCAGCTGCTGATTGGTCGTTGCGGACACTGCTCACTCCTTAAACGGTTTGACTGCCTGCCTATGTCACTGCCCTGCGCGGGTAAGGCGCCGGAAGGCCTGGCCGGCGGGAGTCGCGGGATCCCACGGGCCGGCATCGCCCGACGAGGCCATGACCTTGAGAGTCCGCTTGCTGATCCGCCAGCCGGCGGGCGTCCGGACGTATTCGTCCAGCCAGGAGCAGTACACCTCGAAGGTGGTCTGGTCCGTCGCGGGCAGCCGCGCGCCGTCCAGCACCGACTTGGAAAGCACGTGCGAAAAGCCCGCCGCGGTATCCGGCCCTATGGACCAGACCCTCGTCATGAGCGGCGCGTGCATGCATGCGGGATGCGGCTCGATAGCGCTCCGGATGGCGTCGACGACCTCTTCAATGCCGTGCTGCGCGGTGCCGAACTCGTCGCTGTAGTCCCAGGTCACATCCTCGGTGAGGATGCTGGGGAACTCTGCCCAGTTCTGCGTGTCCAGCGCCATGCAGTACCGGGCCAGCAGGTCGTCGATCTCGGCCCGATCCTGAAGGGAACACAGCATGGCGGTCGTCATCGGAGGCTGGAGCCGGCGTCGACTCGCAGCGCGCTGCCGGTCAGGTAGCGTGACTCGTCGGAGCACAGGAACAGGACGGCGTTGGCGATGTCGTCGGCGTCGACGAACTCGACCGGGAGCGCGTTCACCAGGGCGAGCACGTCTTGCGGGTCGGCGTTGGCGAACCGGTCGCGGACCATGTCGTTGTCGACCATCGGCGTGTTCACGCCGGTGGGGTGCACGGTATTCACCCGGATGTTGTGGGGGGCGAGGATGCTGGCGTAGTTCTGCGCGAGGTTGATCAGGGCGGCCTTGGCGGCGCTGTAGCCGAGCAGGCCCAGGGTCCGGCCGCCCAGCGTGCGCATCATCGGCATGACCCCGGCCATCGAGCTGGTGATGACGATCGAGCCGCCCGTGCCCTGCTTCAGCAGCCGCGGGTAGGCCGTCTCGACGGTGTTGAGCACGCCGGTCAGCAGCACGTCCAGGCAGTCGTGCCAGGCCTGCATCGTGTCCGAGCCC
>DATBBI010000022.1:0-6833 GCA_036271115.1 Trebonia sp. | reverse complement strand
TGGTATGCCGGGTTCGCGGTCTACGCCGCCTGCGTGGCCGCCTTCAGCGGCCCGGGCCTCGACCACTGGTGGGGAATCTGGGCGGCGGGCGGCTACGCCCTCGCCGCCGTCATCGCCGCGGCCCGCCGCGGCCGCGGCGGGCAGGTCGCCGCGCTGGCCGTCGCCGTGGCCGGGGCCCTGGTGGCGCCGCTGACCTGGCTGGCGACGCAGGAGCCCAGCACTCCCGACGCCACGGTGGTGGCCAGGTCCGGAGTGCTGTTGCTGCACCACGGCAGTCCCTACCTGCCGCTTGCCCAGCTCGCGCACGGCGGCTGGCTCGCCTATAACCCGTACCTGCCGGTGATGGCGGTCTTCGGGCTGCCGAAGGCGCTCGGACTGCCCGGCATCCTCGGGGACCCGCGGCCCTGGCTCGCGGCGGTCACCTTCCTGCTGTTGTACGCCACGTTCCGGATCACCAGCAAAGCGCGCGCCGCCCAGCTGCGGGCGGGCAGCGGCCAGGGCGCCGCGATCACGCTCGCCGCGCTCGCGCTCGCGTCCCCGGTCATGGCCTTCCCGCTCGCCATGGGCATCACCGACCCGCCGGTGATCGCCCTTATCTGCCTGACGCTGGCCATGCTCACCCGCGGCAGCCACGGGGCTCGCCGCCTCTGGCAGGCGGGCCTGGTGCTCGGTGTCGTCTGCGCGATGAAGTACACCGCCTGGCCGGCGCTGGCCGTCCTCGTTGTCATGGTCAAGGCGCGTGACGGCGGCCGGGCGGCCGTCAGGTTCGGCGCCGTCGCGCTGGGCACCGCCGCCGTCCTGACCGCCGCGCTCGCCCCGGCCGCGCTGCCGGATCCGGACGCCTTGCTGCGGAATACGGTCGCCTACCCGCTCGGCCTGACCGGGGTCACGTCGCCCGCGCAGAGCCCGCTGCCCGGCCACCTGCTCACCACGCTCGGCCCGGCCGGGCACGCCACCGCGATCGCCCTGCTCATCCTGGCGGGCGTGGCACTGATCCTGTCGCTGGTCTTCGCGGCGCCCGCCGGCCCGGCCAGGGCGGCCACCAGGATCGCCCTCGGGCTCACCGCGCTGTTCGCCCTGTCGCCGGCGACCAGGTTCGGCTACTTTTGCTACCCGCTCGCGCTCTGCGGCTGGGTCGTCCTCTCCGGAGCCGGGCGCCTCACCGTCCGCGGGCCAGCGTCACGCCTGACACTCCGCCCGCGCCCGGCTGCCCGGACCGTGCGATCGCCGGTCCCCTTCTCGCGCAGGCCGGCCGACGACAGCGGGTCATAAGGTTCCCTCCGCGATCCGCTTCAGGGCGGCGAGCGTCTGCGGGATTCCTGCCCGCGCGGCCTCGAACCGGTTGGCGACCTGCGCCGCCGCGTCCGGCCCGAACCGCTCGTCGAATCGCTTGAGGCCGGCGGGCAGCATCTCCCAGGATTCGGTCACCAGCGTCCCGTCCGCCGCCGGGGTGAACGTGTAGCCCCACCGGGTCCAGGTGCCGCCCACCACGAACGCGAACTCCTTGCCGGGGACGGCCGCGACCACCTGCGACCGCGTCTCCCAGGGATCCCGGCCGGCGAGTTCGTTGCGCCCGGTGAACCACGCTCCGGCGGACGGCCCCTGCCCGTCGTCCCACCAGCAGGCCTTGCATACCGGGCTCCATTCGCCCATCCGCGTGACATCGGAAACCATGGCGTACAGGTCAACGGGGGACCGGGTGATGACGACCGAGTCCGCGTGCGTCAGCGGTGTGTCCACGGTCACCTAGTATCGCAACGCCCGGACCTGCCGGGCTAGCGTAAAGCCCATGACGATCATGACGCGGACCCTCGGCCGCACCCAGGCAGACGTGACCATCCTCGGCTACGGCGCGATGGAGCTGAGAGGCCAGCCCCGCGGTCCGGAGATCGACGACGACGCGGCGGGCCGCCTGCTGAACGCGGTGCTGGACGGCGGGATCAACCTGATCGACACGAGCCCGGACTACGGCCGCAGCGAGGAGCTCATCGGCAGGCACCTCGGTCACCGGCGCGACGAGTTCTTCCTGGCGTCCAAGTGCGGCTGCCTCATCGAGATCCCGGCCGATGCCGAGCCCCCCTACCCGCACGACTACAGCCCGGCGAACGTCAGGGCGGACGTGGAGCAGTCGCTGCGGCGGCTGCGCACCGACCGTCTCGACCTGGTGCAGGTGCACATGTCCCCGAGCGTCGAGCAGCTCAGGGACAACTACACGGTCGACACGCTCCAGGAGCTGCAGAAGGAAGGCAAGGTCCGCTTCATCGGGATGTCCGGCATCCTGCCTCACTTGCCCGGGCAGATCGCCATGGACGTCTTCGACGCCTTCCAGATCCCCTATTCGGCGGTGCAGCGCGATCACGAGGAGCTCATCACGGCGGCCGCGGCGACCGGCGCGGGCACCCTGATCCGCGGCGGCGCGGCGCGCGGCGCGCCGTCGGAGGAGAAGAACTGGCAGACCGGCCCGCTCAGCCAGCCGGCCGGGCTCGGCCAGCGGAACTGGGCGGCCGCGGGCATGGGGGACCTGCTCGCCGGCAGCGGCATGACCCCGATGGAGTTCGTGCTGCGCTTCACCCTCAGCCATCCGTACCTGTCGACCACCATCGTCGGCACGGCCAACCCCGGTCACCTGGAGAGCAACATCGCGATCGCGGAAAAAGGGCCGCTGCCTGCCGACCTGTACGCCGAGGCGAAGTCGCGCCTGCAGCCGGCCGATGAGTAGCCCGGCACTGCGGGCGGTCGCGGTCTACTGCGGGTCCAACCGGGGCGCCGATCCGGTGTACGCGCGGGCCGCCGCGTCCCTCGGGCGGCTCCTCGCGGAGCGGGGCATCCGGCTGGTCTACGGCGGCGGGGACGTCGGCCTGATGGGCGTCCTCGCCGATGCCGTCCGCGACGGGGGCGGAGAGGTCCTCGGCGTGATCACCCGCGCCCTGGTGGACAGGGAGGTCGCGCATCCCGGGCTGACGAACCTCACGGTCGTCGAGACGATGCACGAGCGGAAGGCCGCGATGGCCCGCGCGGCCGGCGCGTTCATCATGCTGCCCGGCGGCTACGGGACGTTCGACGAGTTCTTCGAGGCCGTCACCTGGACCCAGCTCGGCATCCATGCCAAGCCGTGCGGAGTGCTCGACGTGAACGGCTACTTCGAACCGCTTCGCGCGCTGCTCGACGGCGCCGCGCGGCAGGGCTTCGTCAGCACGGTCCACCGGGAGCTGGTGATCACCGACGACGACCCGGCGCGGCTGCTCGCCAGGCTCGCCGCCTGGACCCCGGTGACCACCGACAAGTGGCTGGAGAGCTCAGAGCGCTGACCGTCCAGGCGGCGGCCTCACTCCCGCAGCCAGACGGACAGGCTCGCCGGCTGCAGGGCCTGCTGTACGACGGCGGCGAGGTCGCCGGTGACGGAGTCGGCGTCGACGGTGTCCTTGAGCCGGGCGGCGAACAGCGCCACCGTGGCCTCGGCGTCGTAGCGGGCGCGGTTGAACCGGCGGTCCACCACCCGCTGCACCCGGCGCCGCAGCACGTTGAACAGCGCCGCCGCGACCAGCGTCGCCCCGGCGACGGCGACGGGGGAGCTGACCGCGAGCACCTTGGTCGCCAGCAGCACCAGGCCCGCGTAGAGGCCGACCAGCAGGCCGGTGACGACCGTGTAGGCCAGCGTCCTGCTGATGATCCTGTCGATGTCGTACAGCCGGAACTTCAGGATCCCGATGCCGAGGCTGACCGGCAGCGCGGCCACCCCGCACGCGGCGATGGTCTGCAGCGCGGCCGGCATGGTCCCCCACGCGACGAGCGCGATCCCGCAGGCCGCGCACACGGCCGCGCCGCCGATCAGCCACTTCAGCTGCTGCCTGTACTCGCCGGCGGACCGGCGCCACGTGATGATCTGATAGCCGAGCCAGGCGAGCCAGGCCACCCCGGTGCCGAGGAAGAAGACCTCCGACAGCGCGCTGAACCACAGCGCGTTCTGCCCGGTGGCCAGCCCGCCGTTGGCGTCGACCTGGATGTCGTGCTGGACGGTGGCGAGCACGACCAGGGCCCACGCGCCGGCGATCCACGCGCCGCCGAGCACCGCGTAGGCCCTGATCACCCAGCGCCAGCGTGACGTCAGCGCGCCGCCGTCCGGGTACACGAGGAAGGCCAGCCCGAACAAGACGATGGCCAGCGACCAGGACTGGCCGGCCAGCACCGCCACCGGGCCGAGGGGCAGCGTGCCGTGGTGGTCACGGTAGTCCAGCGCCGCATAGCCTGCCCCGGCGCCGTCCAGGGCGAAAGAGACCGCGATCCCGGACAGGATCCACCCCATGGGGTGCCCGGGACGGTGCCAGATGACGATCGTGCCCACCGTCACGCAGGCCAGGGCGATCTGAATCGAGCCGCCGTCGGCCACGCTCGGCAGCTGGTTCTTGGCGGCGGCGATCACCAGGATGACCGCGGCCAGCCCCCAGCTGAAGCAGAACAGCGCCACCGCCGCGGCCCTGGCCAGCCTCCGGCGCCGATCGGTCATCACGGCAGCAACGCTATGCTCCTGGCGTTCCGGGATCGTTACGGCGCGGCCGGGCGGGTACCGTTCCCGTTGTGAGCCGGTGGGTGCTGCACGTGGACCTGGACCAGTTCATCGCGGCCGTCGAGGTGCTGCGCCGCCCGGAACTGCGCGGCAAGCCCGTCGTGGTGGGCGGCGACGGCGACCCCGCCAAGCGCGGCGTGGTCAGCACCGCGTCCTACGAGGCGCGGGAGTTCGGCGTGCACTCAGGACAGCCGCTGCGCACGGCGGCCAAGCGCTGCCCTGACTGCGTGTTCCTGCCGGTGGACGCCGACGCCTACAACGAGGTCTCCGAGCGGGTGATGGCCGTGCTGCGAGACACCGGCCAGCCGGTGGAGGTGCTCGGCTGGGACGAGGCCTTCGTCGGCGCGGACACCGCCGACCCGGAGACCTTCGCCCGCGCGCTCGCCGCCGACGTGCGGGCGGCGACCGAGCTGGACTGCTCGGTCGGGATCGGCGAGAACAAGCTCCAGGCGAAGATCGCGACCGGGTTCGGCAAGCCGGCCGGGGTGTTCCGGCTGACGTCGGCGACCTGGTTCGACCTGCTCGGCGACCGGCCGCCCGACGCGATCTGGGGGATCGGCGCGAAGACGACGGCCAAGCTCGCCACGCTCGGCATCGGCACCGTGCGAGAGCTCGCCGCGGCCGACCCGGACCGGCTGGCGCGGGAGTTCGGGCCGATGACGGGCCCGTGGCTGGTGCTGCTCGGCCGCGGTATCGGCGACGACGAGGTGGACCCGACGCCGTACGTCGCCAGGTCGCACGGCCGCGAGGTCACCTACCAGCGGAACATCGCCGACTGGACGCACGTGACGGCCGAGGTGACCCGGCTCGCCAGGCAAGTCGAAGGAGAGGTGGACCGCCCGGTGGCCCGCGTCGTCGTCAAGGTGCGCTACGCCCCGTTCGACACGGTCACCCACGGCGCGCCGCTGGCCGGAGACTTCGCGGCGGCCGCGCTGGTGGCGCTGTCGCTGTTCGAGCCCGGCGTCCCGCCCCGCCCGGTCCGCCTGGTCGGCGTCCGCGCCGAGTTCGCCGACGTCCCTGACTAGGCCTCAGCGACGGCGGGATCCGCGTACGCCGCCGCGACCGTGGCCCGGTCGAACACGCGCCAGGTCGCCGCCGCCACGATGAGCGCCACGACAAAGCCGACCCAGTACGGTGCGGTGATGCCGAAGGCGCCGGCGAGCGCGCCGCCGAGCAGCGCCCCGACGACTTCACCGCCGGCCGAGATGAACAAGTTCGCACTGGTGACCCGGCCGAGCATGTGCTCTGGCGTCAGCCGCTGCCGCAGCGAGCTGCCCACGATGGTCCACAGCGCCGCGTGGATCCCGAACGCGGCCATCACGACGCCCACGACGTACACGTTCGTCGCGAGCGCGAGGGTCAGGTGCGTCAGCGCCTCGACCAGCAGCCCGATCCTGATCGTCCAGGTCGCCGTGACCCGCCTGATCACCCGGTCGCCGACCGCCGAGCCGAGCAGGCTGCCTACCGCCATGCAGGTGAAGAGCGACCCGTAGCCGACGGAGCCGACGTGCAGCCGCTCCTTCGCGAGCAGCACCAGGACCGCGGTCGCCGCGGCGAGCGTTATGTTCAGCAGCCCGATCAGGATGGCCATCGTGCGCAGCATGCGCTGCTTGAGCAGCCAGCGGAGCCCCTCGGCCACCTCGGCCCTGACCCTCGTGCGGCGGCCGGTGTCCGGCCGCCGCACGCGATAGGTCCCGCCGACAAGCCCCACGAGCACCGCGCTGGCCGCGTACGTGGCCGCGTTCGCGAAGAACGGGATGCTCGCCGCGACCACGAACAGGAACCCGCCCAGCGGCCCGGCGATCATGTATCGCGAGAGGGTCAGCCCGCCGACCAGCCACCCGTTCGCTCGCTCAAGCAGGTCCCGGGGCACCACGGCGGGGACCATCGACTGGGCGGCAGGCTCGAACGCCGTCTCGCCCGTGTTGATCAGGAAGAGAACGATGTCGAGCAAGACGATGCTTGACCAGCCGCCCAGGATCGCGACGGCCAGCACGCCCATCGCCGCCGCCCGCGCCCAGTCGACCGCCACCATCAGCCGCCGCCGGTCAACGCGGTCGACGAGAACCCCGGCGGGCAGGGCGAACAGCAGCCACGGGAGCATGGCCACGCCGGTCGTGGCGGAGACGATGAGCGCATTCGACGTCCGGGCGCTGACGTACAGCGGCGCCGCGACGACGGTCAGGCCGGTGCCGAGCGCGGACAGCGTGCTAGCCGTCCACAGCTTGGCGAACTTGCCGCTCATCGATTCAGGCATACCGGGTTGACG
>DATBBI010000021.1:0-1824 GCA_036271115.1 Trebonia sp. | reverse complement strand
GCGACCGCGCTCGCTCTGGTCGCCGGCACGGCGATCGGCCTGGTGGCCGCGTACTCCCGCAACGCGCTCGACGACACCCTGATGCGCGGCATGGACGTGCTCATGGCGCTCCCTTCGATCCTGCTGGCGCTGGTCGCGGTGGCCATCGTCGGCCCGCACGCCTGGGTCATCGTGACCGCCATCGCCCTCACCACCGCGCCGCGGATAGCGCGGGTGGCGCGCGGCGCCGCGCAGCCCGTCGTCGAGCGCGACTTCATCGCCGCCTCGGAGGCGATGGGCGTGCCGCGCTGGCGCATCGTGTCGGGGGAACTGCTGCCCAACACCCTCGGGCCGCTCATGGTGGAGGCCAGCCTGCGGCTGACCTACTCCATCGCCTTGATCGCCGCGCTGGCGTACCTCGGGCTCTCCGCCAATGTCAACGGCGCGAACTGGGGCACCATGATCAAGCAGAACCAGTTCGTGCTGGCGGTCCAGCCCTGGGGGGCGGTCGCGCCGATCATCGCCATCGCGCTGCTGACGATGGGAACCGGCCTGATCGGCGACGGCATCGCGCGGACCGCGGCCGGCATCGACCGGGCCCGGGGCGACGAATGAGCGCGGCCGAGCTGGCGGGGCAGACGGCCGAGCCGGCCGTGGCCGCTGTCGCCGTCCAGGACCTGCAGGTGGCGATCGAATCCACCGGCACGCCGGTCATCAGCGACGTGTCCTTCGAGATCGCCCCCGGCGAGATCTTCGGGGTGGTGGGCGAGTCCGGGTCCGGCAAGACCACGGTCGGCCTCGCGCTGCTCGGCCACGCCCGGCGCGGCCTGCGGATCGCGCGCGGGTCGGTGCTGCTCGGCGACCGCGACATCCTCACGCTCGACGAGGAGCAGCTCCGGCGCCTGCGCGGCACGCTCGTCTCCTACGTCCCGCAGGACCCGGCCTCGTCACTGAACCCGGCGCTGCGGATCGGCACCCAGCTCCGGGAGGTCATCGAGGCGCACGGGACTCACCGGGGCAGCGCCGTCACCGAGCGCGTCGCGGAGATGATGCGGGAGGTCGCGCTCCCCGACGACCGCGCCTTCCTCAAGCGGTACCCGCACGAGACCTCCGGCGGCCAGCAGCAGCGGGTCGGGCTGGCCATGGCCTTCGCGAACCGGCCCCGCCTCATCGTCCTCGACGAGCCGACCACCGGTCTGGACGTCACGACGCAGGCGCACGTGCTGGCGACGGTCCGCGAGCTCGCGACGCTGCACGACGTCGCCGCGCTGTACGTCAGCCACGACCTGGCGGTGGTGGCGACGCTGGCCGAGCGGGTCGCGGTCATGTACGCCGGGCGGGTGGTCGAGATCGGCGGTGCGGAGGAGCTCTTCCGGTCGGCCGGCCATCCCTACACCCGGCGCCTGGTCGGCGCGATTCCCCGCCTGACCGGCGGCCGGTCGCTGGTCGGCATCCCCGGGCACGCGGTGTCCCCCGGCCGCCGCCCCCCCGGCTGCAGCTTCGCGCCGCGCTGCACCCTGCGCATCGACAAGTGCGAGGAGGCCATGCCGCCGCTGCTGCCGGTCGGGCCGGGCCACGCGGTCCGCTGCATCCGGGCCGAGCTGGTCCTCTCCGAGGCGCAGGGCCGGGTCGGCGACCCGATCGACATGCCGGGGGCCGATGAGGCCGAGCAGCCCGCGCTGCGCCTCGAGAACGTGGCCGCCTCGTACGGCAAGAACGAGGTCCTCCACTCAGTAAGCCTGAGCCTGGCCTCCCACGAGTGCCTCGCGCTGGTCGGCGAGTCGGGCTCGGGCAAGACGACGGTCGCCCGGGCGGTCGCGGGCCTGCACCGCAACTGGACCGGCA
>DATBBI010000020.1:0-6194 GCA_036271115.1 Trebonia sp. | reverse complement strand
GGGGGTCGACATACTGGCGGTATGGAGCCTCAACCTCCAGTACGGGGTCGCCGGCATCTACAACTTCGCCTGGATCATGTTCCAGGCGGTCGGGGCCTACACCGCCGGGGTGCTCACGCTCGGCCCGGACACCGGCAACGGTGGGTTCCAGCAGTACATCCTGGGTGTGCGGCTGCCCGAGCCGCTGCCCGTGCTGCTGGCCGGCGTGGTCGCGGGCGCGCTGGCCCTGGTCGTGGGGATCGTGGCGCTGCGCCGGCTCCGCACCGACTACCAGGCGATGGTCATGCTGGTCATCTCGGTCATCGCGTTGCTCGTGGTCGAGAACGTCACCGGGCTGTTCAACGGCCCGGCCGGCCTGTCGCTGATCCCACAGCCGTACGGCTCGCTGCCGTTGTCCACGCTGGGGTACCAGTGGTTCTACGTGGCCATCACCGCGGTGACGTGCCTGTTCGTGTACCTCTTCGTCCACCGGGTCACCTCTTCACCCCTCGGCCGGGCGCTGCGCGCGACCCGGGACAACGAGGACGCGGCGCAGGCGCTGGGCAAGGACGTCGTGCGGCTGCGCCTGTTCATCTTTGTCATGGGCGGTGCGATCGCCGGGATCAGCGGGGCGGTCCTCATCTTGTTCATCGGGGCCTGGTCGCCCGGATCGTGGGCCTACGTGGAGACACTCGTCGTGCTCACCGCGGTCATCGTCGGCGGCACCGGCAACAACTTCGGGGTGATGCTCGGCGCCCTGCTGGTGCCGGTCGCTTTCAATGAGGCGACGCGTTACATCCCGCAGTTCGGCACGCCGGGGCTGGTCGACGCGCTGCAGTGGATCGTGATCGGAGGGCTTGCCCTGGTCTTCCTCTGGTTCTGGCCGCGCGGCATCGTCCCAGAGCGGCGGCGGCGGTTCCCCGACGGGCCCCTGGTCGGGGCCGCCGAGATGACCGACCCGAGCGAGGTGACGTGAGCGCCGTGATGGAGCAGGCACGTGAGTCGGCCACGCCTGGCGAGGCCATCCTGTCGGTCGCCGGGCTGCGGCGCGAGTTCGGCGGCGTCTGGGCGTGCACCGACGCCACGTTCGACCTGCGCCGGGGTGCGATTACGAGCCTGATCGGTCCCAACGGTGCCGGCAAGTCCACCGTCGTGGGCATCGTCGGCGGTGCAATCGCGCCCAGCGCCGGCCGGATCGTCTTCGACGGAACCGACATCACCGCGATGCCGCCGCACCGGCGCGCTCGGGCCGGCCTGGTGCGCACTTATCAGCTCTCCAGCGAGTTCGGCAGGCTAACGGTGCTAGAGAACCTGCTCGTGGCCGCGCCGGGACAGCACGGCGAGCGGATACGGACACTGCTCTACGGCAAGCGGTACTGGCGCCAACAGGAGGTGGAACTGCTGGGCCGGGCCCGGATCCTGCTCGACCGGTTCGCTATGAAACACCAGGAGGACGAGTACGCGGGCAACCTGAGCGGGGGGCAGAAGCGGCTGCTCGAAATCATGCGCGCGCTCATGTGCCAGCCCAAGCTCCTGCTGCTGGATGAGCCGATGGCCGGCGTGAACCCCACCCTCGCGCAGGCGATCGAGGGCTACCTCGCTGACTTGGCCGCCGAGGGGCTCACCATGCTGCTGGTGGAGCACGAACTCGGGCTGGTGGAGCGGCTGTCGGAGTCGGTGATCGTGATGGCGCAGGGCGAGGTGATTGCCACCGGCTCCATGCCAGATCTGCGGAGGCGCCCGGAGGTGCTGAATGCCTACCTCGCCGGCTGACGCCGCCGGGCAGGACCGCCCGGCGGTCATGCTGTCGTTGAAGGACATGGTGAGCGGCTACGGCGGGGCCCCCATCGTGCGCGGGGTGAGCGCGCAGGTCGGCTCCGGTGAGATCGTCACGATCGTCGGTCCCAACGGCGCGGGCAAGAGCACGCTGCTCAAGGCGATCGCCGGGCTGCTCCGGGTCGGGTCCGGCCAGGTCGTGCTCGGCGGCACCGATATCACGAACCAGCGCACCAGCCGCTTGGCGCGGCTTGGCCTCGGCTATGTGCCTCAGAGCAACGACGTATTCGACCCGCTCACCGTGCGGGAAAACCTGGAGATCGGCGGCTACCGTGTGCCGCGGCCGGAACTCGGTGCCCGGATAGACGAGATCACCGGCTTGCTTCCGGCGCTGGGTGCGCTCATGGGTCGGCGAGCAGCCAAGCTCTCCGGGGGTGAGCGGAAGATGGTCGCAGTGGGGCGGGCGCTGATGAGCCGGCCGAAAGTGCTCTTGCTCGACGAGCCCACGTCCGGGTTGTCGGCCGAGCGGTCGGCCCAGCTTCTGACCAGGGACATTCGGGCGCTCGCCGAGTCTGGGGCATCGGTTCTGCTGGTGGAGCAGAAGGCGCTGGCCGCGCTGGAGATCTCGCACTGGGGATATGTCCTCGCCCTAGGTCGCGTGGTCATCTCTGCGCCCGCGGCCCAGTTGCTCGCACGCCCCGATCTCGGGGAGGTGTTCCTCGGCCAGGTAGCCACGCCCGATCCGGGCCTGCCGCAGAGCACCCAGGCGCCGCCGCCGGGGCCGCACCGGGCGCACGTCCCCCGGCCGGGGACGACGCAGCGATGAGCCGCCCGCTGACCGTCGCGATCTGCCAGCTTCGCTGGTCGCCGGATCCAGGACGGAACCTGGACCAGGGGCTGGCTATGGCTGCCGAGGGGTTCTCCGGGGGCGCAAACGTCGTGTTGCTTCCCGAGCTCGCGGTACCCGGGTATACGGCCGATCCCGGGGTGCTGGCCGAGTCGGCGCAGACCCTCAACGGCCCGGCAGTGAAAGCCTGGCAACGCGCCGCGGCGGCGGGCGGAGGGTACATCGTCGGCGGCCTGTGCGAGCGTGATGGCTCCCAGCTCTACGACTCGGCGGTCATGGTGTCCGGCGATGGATTGCTCACGTGTTACCGGAAGGCGCACCTGTTCGACGGCGAGAAGAACGTCTTCGCCCCGGGCGACGCCGGCTTTCCGGTGGTGAGTACCGGGTACGGGACGTTCGGTATCTGTATTTGTTATGACCTGAGGTTCGTCGAGGTGCTGCGGATCCTGGCGTTGCAGGGGGCGGAACTGGTCCTGGTGCCATCGGCCTGGGTGAGCGGCTTCGACCGGGGCGCGGCCGCAGCGGCGAGCCTGTTGGACCTGCCTGGCCAGGTGACCGGGTTGCTGGTGCAGGCCAACTTGAACCAGGTCTTCACGGTAGCGGCCTCTTTTGCCGGTCCTGGCCCTGGAGTCGAGTTCCTCGGCTGCTCGGTTGCCGCGGGACCCTACGGTGACGCGCTGGCCGGGCCGCTGCCCGCCGACACCGAGCGCGTCGCCTTTGCCCATGTGGACCTGGACGAGGTCGCCGAGGCAGGTCGGCGCACGCCGCTCGTAACGCCGCGCAAGGACCGTAGGCGGGACCTGTACTCCGTCACGCATCTGGGGCATGAACTCTAGGGGAGATGATGAAGCCCGCGCCGTTCAGCTATCACCGTGCGCGATCCGCCGAGGAGGCCGTGTCGCTGCTTGCCGAGCTCGGCGACGACGCCAAGCTCCTCGCCGGCGGCCAGAGCCTGGTCGCGATGATGAATTTCCGTCTCGCCCGCCCGGCGGCGCTCGTGGACATCAGCAGGCTCACCGGGCTGCGGTACGTCCGCGAGCATGACGGGGAACTGCGGATCGGCGCGCTGGCCCTGCATCGTGACCTTGAGCGGCTGGCTGACCCGGGCGTGCTAGCCGGGTTCGGGATGCTCCCGCAGGCGGCGCGGTACATCGGCCATTACGCGATCCGGGCGGCGGGGACATTCGGCGGGAGCATCGCCCACGCCGACCCGGCGGCCGAGTGGTGCATGGCAGCGTTGCTGTTCGACGCCCAGATCGTGGCGCGTCGCCGCGGCGGTGACCGGGTGATTCCCGCCGCTGGATTCTTCAGGGGCTTCCTGGAAACCGACCTGCGCCCAGACGAGATGATCATCGAGGTGCGGCTGCCCGTGCCCCGGCCCGGCGCGGCCATCTGCGAGTTCGCCCGGCGGCACGGCGACTTCGCCATCGTGGCCGTGGCGGCGGCGGTGTCCAGCGAAGGCGGGGTGTGCCGCGATGCCCGGGTCGTGCTCGGCGGGGTCGCGGGTACGGCGCAGCGCGCCGCCGGTGCTGAGGCTGCGCTGATCGGCTCCGGCCTGGGTGCAGATGCGATCGCGGCAGCGGCGGAGGAGGCGGCCGCCGGGACCGACCCGCCCGGCGACGTCCATGGGTCCGCGGAGTACCGCCGCCATCTCGTCCGGGTGCTCGCAGCCCGAGTGATCGAGGAGGCAGCCGCGGATGCGTGACGCGCCCAGCGGCCCGGCGGCGGCGGCCCCGGCCAAGGCCCACGTGGGGGCCACGCCCGAGGTCCCGGCGGCAGGGGGCTGGATCGGCAGGTCGTTGCGGCGTGTCGAAGACCGCTACTTGCTCACCGGGCGTGGCAGCTTCGTCGGCGACCACCAGGCGCCGGGCACGCTGCACCTGGTCCTGGTGCGCAGCTACGTCGCCTCGGCGACGATCAATGCCATCGACGCCTCGGCGGCGCTGCGCCTGCCCGGCGTCGCCGCGGTGATCACCGCCGCTGACCTGGCCGGCGTGGCGCCGCTGCGCGGGGTATTGGCAAGACCCGAGTTCGTCGCGACCGACATGCCGGTCCTGGCGGTCGGCCGGGTGCGGCACGTGGGCGAGCCCATCGCGGCGGTCCTGGCGGATTCGGCCTACACCGCCGAGGACGCGGCGGAACTCGTGGAGGTTTCCTACGGGGAGCTGCCTGCGGTGACCGGCGTCGCGGACGCGCTCGCAGAGGGGGCGGGCGCGGTGCACGAGGCCGCCCCGGACAACGTACTCGTAGACGTCACCCCGGTATCGTCGCCAGGCCTCGACGACATCTTTACGTCCGCCGCCCACGTGGTGGAGGTGGGGATTTCGACCGCGCGGATCACCGCGGCACCGCTGGAGGGCCGCGCGTGCGTCGCGGCCTTCGACGAGCGGACCGGGCAGGTAGTGCTCCAGACCTCGACCCAGGTGCCGCACACGGTGCGAACCGCGGTGGCCCTGTCCCTCGGCATGGACGAGCATCAGGTGCGGGTGATCTCGCCCGATGTGGGGGGTGGCTTCGGGCAGAAATGTGTGGTGGCACGGGAGGAGGTGCTCGCCGCTGCGGTGGCCCGCTTGCTGCGTCGTACCGTCAAGTGGGTCGAGGACAGGCGGGAGGGACTCACGTCCGGCTTTCAGGCCCGCGAGCAGTTCTACCACGTTCGCGGCGCCTTCGACGCGACCGGCCACTTGCTCGGGCTCGATGCCGATATCCGCTGTGATGTCGGCGCCTATTCCTGCTACCCGGTGACCTGCGGGGTCGAGGTGCTGATGGCGGCCAACGAGCTGCCAGGGCCCTACCGTCTGCGGATCTACCGCGCCCGCTCGCGCGGTATCGCGACGAACAAGACGCCGATCGCCCCGTACCGGGGGGTGAGCCGTCCGCAGGCGGTTCTCGCCATGGAGCGCCTGATGGACGAGGCCGGGCGGGTGACCGGCCTTGGCGCGGTCGAAGTACGAGACCGCAACCTGGTCGATGCGCAGGAGTTTCCCTACCGCAACGTGATGGGCGCCAGTTATGACGCCGGGACCTACCGGGAGTCGCTCGCGCGCTGCGCCGAGCTGCTCGGCCACGGCTCCTGGCCCGGTGTGCAGGCACGGGCGCTTGCCGAGGGCCGGCTCTTGGGGCTTGGCCTGGCGTGCTTCGTGGAGCCCACGGCGTACGGCACGGCGTCGTTCGGGATGCGCAAGATGACGATCGTGCCCGGCTACGAGCGGGCGACCGTGCGGATGGACCCGAGCGGCAGCGTGATCGTGATGGCGGGCACCCACTCGCACGGGCAGGGACACGCCACCAGCTACGCCCAGATCGCCGCGGACGCACTAGGCATCGACCCGGGCCGGGTCCGGCTCCGGCAGGGCGACACCGAACTTGTGCCGCACGGCTGGGGTACCTTCGCCAGCCGTTCGATCGTGGCCGGGGGCGGCGCCATCGCCCGGGCCTCGGCGGACCTGGCCGGGCAGCTCCGGGCGATCGCGGCGCACTTGATCGAGGCCGCTCCCGGCGACGTGGAACTGGCCGACGGCCGGGCTCAGGTGCGCGGCGACCCGGCCACGTCCGTGCCGATCGACGAGCTCGCCCGGACCGCCCACCACGC
>DATBBI010000019.1:0-2660 GCA_036271115.1 Trebonia sp. | reverse complement strand
GCTTAGCGTCAGCCCGGAGATGCCGGAGCCCATCGTGCCGAGCCAGAACGCGTCGATGTCGTCCAGTGCGGTGCCCGACGCGGCGGCCGCGGCGGTGGCCGATTCCACCAGGAGGTCATCGGCGGACTTGTCCCAGTGCTCACCGAACGGGGTACAGCCCATCCCCACGATGGCGACCTTGTCCCTGATGCCGTGTGATCCCATTGCTCATCCTTCCCTGCGGACCGGCCGTGCTTTCCAGAAGTAGTTGTGGACGCCGGCGGCGGTGATCAGCCGCCGGAAAGTCATCTCGACCCGCAGCCCGGCCCGCACCTCGTCCTCGGCGGCGTCGGTGAGCTGGCAGCGCATCCGGCCGCCACCGTCGAAGTCGATCACCACCATGAGCATCGGCGGGCTCGGTGTGTACGCGAGGCGGTCCACGGTGTACGTGGTCACGGTCGCGGGCACGTCGGCTAGCGGTTCCGGGGCCATCTCGTCGACCGCATGGCACCGCTTGCATACCCGGTCGGGCGGCAGGCTACGGGTGCCGCACTGGGTGCACTTCGACGCGACGAGCCCGAACTTCCAGTCCGCCCGGCGCTGTGCCGGCGGGGCCGCGACCGGTTCCGGGTCCGGCCGCCGGGGCGGCTCGCGGTCGAGAAACCCGCGCCAGGACAGGAAGGTGGCGTACTCGAGCGCGCTGTTGCCGGCCGCGATCTGCGCGGCGACCGGCTGCGGCTGGCGGTGGGCGGCCAGCGCCTTCGTGGTGCGCAGCGCCAGCGCGGTGGCGCCATCGGCCAGCACAACGAGCAGCACGATCTCGTCAGGTCCGGCGCGGTCCAGGACGTCGGAAAGCAGGATTCCGGCCTGCGCGGTGCCGGCGTTGCCGATGTTGGCCACGAGGTTGTCGGCTGCCGCCTCGGTCGGCGCCCCCGTCGCCCGGAGCGTGCGGCTCACCGCGCGCGCGTGGAGCCCCGCGACGATCAGGTGACCGACCTGGCTGGGGGTGAGCCCCGCCTGCTTCAGCGCGTCCGCTATCGCCGCATCGGCGAGCGGACCGTAGACCTGCTCGCCAAACCGTTCCTCCCACACCCGGGAGGAGGCCGCGCCTGGCGCCCGCCACCGGTCCAGGAATTCGGCGGTCGCCGAGCCCTGGCCGACGATCTCGGCCAGCACCGGCATGGTGTCGCCTTCCCCGCCGAACATGAAGGCGGCCGCGCCGTCGCCGCCGTCCCGTTCGTCGGTGCTGCCAGGCAGCCCGGTGCGGATGTCGCTGAGCACTGCCATCGCGGGCACGGGCGACTGAGCGGCGGCGATCAGCGCGCCCACGCCGGATCGCACCGCGCCGGCCATGTCCACAGCGAGCGCGTCGGCGGACAGCCGGAGCGCGGCGTGTACCGCGGTGGCGTTGGTCTTGTCCGCGTAGGCGGGCACGGAGGTGGCGAAGAACAGCTGCCGCGGCGCGCCCCGCTCCGCGCCGTGACCGGTCAGGCCCGCGAGCACGGCGCGCCCCGCCTCAACGGCCATCGACGTGGTGTCCTCGTCGTACCCGGCCACCGCGCGTGTCCCGCGGCCGCCGCCGCTGCCCAGGACTCCCGCGATCCGGCCGCGCTCCAGTCGGTAGTACGGGACGTAGGCGCCGTAGCTGACCAGGCCTCCCATGGCACTCCTCAAGTTGAAAACAGATGAGCAGAAGTAGTTTACCATTTATACTATTTCATAGCCAGCTCTGGCTGTCGCTTGCGGACCCCAGGCTTTGGGGCGCAACACGCGCTTCCGTCGCCCCGGCGATAGCGTCATCCTCGTATACTTATTTATTGATGAGTAAAGTTCGGATCCCGTCTGGGATCGCGAGCACGAGGGGACAGCGTGAACACCGTCAGTGGAATCTCGATAGTCCGGGTGCCTAAGGCCGGAGAGATGGTCGCGGCCCACCTGCGCCGCCAGATTGTGCTCGGCGAGCTGAAGGAAGGCGACCAGCTGCCCCCGGAAACCGTGCTGATGGAGCAGTACGGCGTGTCGCGGCCGACACTGCGGGAGGCGTTCCGGATTCTGGAGGCCGAGGGCGCGATCACGGTGCGGCGCGGGGTACGCGGCGGCGCGCGGGTCCAGGTGCCCGACGTCAAGGTCGCCGCCCGGCAGGCCGGCCTCGTGCTGCAGTACCGGGGGGCGCTGCTGTCCGACGTCTACGAGGTCCGTGCCATCCTCGAGCCGGCCGCCGCCCGGATGGCCGCAACCCGGCGCACGTCGGCGGATCTGTCCCGGCTGAAGGAGGCACTGGAACGGCACCGCGAGTCCGTGGACGACCCGGCCGCCTCGTTCGCGGCCGACGCCGAGTTCCACCGGCTGATCGTGGAGCTGTCCAGAAGCGAGACCCTGCAGGTGCTCTCCGCGATGGTCACCGACATCATCCGCGAGGGCGACCGGTCGTACGCCGATACCCATGACCCGCAGCACGAGGCCGAGCTCGTGAAGGCGGCGCTGCGCGCGCACACAAGGCTGGTCGAGCTGATCCGCAAGCGTAGCGGCGAGGAAGCCGAGCAGCTCTGGCGCAAGCACCTGGCCGAGTCCGCCAAGATCGTCCTGGCCGACCGCCCCGCCGCCACCGTCGTCGAGCTGCTCTCCTGAGCTCCCCGGCCTCGCCTCGAGCGAGGCCGCCTGCGTCACTGGCCAGACGCTCC